>CAJPTS010000076.1 GCA_905373625.1 Bacteroidia bacterium | reverse complement strand
GCTGAGGGTCGCGGGTTCGAGTCCCGTTTTCCGCTCCAAATAATTGAAAAGCTGAATTCACATTGTGGATTCAGCTTTTTTTCGATCGCGTATGCAAAAAGCTATTATCTTTGTTACAAAGAGTTGGGGGATGGGGCATTCGCAAGAAGATATTCGTAAGGCGGTTGAAAAGGCATTACTAGATCTTGTAAACGATGATCAGCCCGCCAATTTGTTAGCTCCTGTGTGGTATACTCTCAGTAGTGGCGGGAAGCGGATACGCCCTGTAATGTGCCTTGCGGTCTATGACTGGTTGGCAAAGGAGCACACAGATCTCGCCCTAGTTATGCCTGTTGCATTAAGCATAGAGATCTTTCATAATTTCACTCTACTCCACGATGACGTGATGGACGTGTCTGCGCTACGACGTGGACGCGAGACAGTGTGGAAAAAATGGGATGTAAATACAGCGATACTCTCGGGCGATGCAATGAATATTTTGGCATATATGCTGCTAAGCCGTGCGCCTCAAAATAAGCTGTCTGCGCTGCTCGAGCGTTTCAATGAAGGCGCACTCCGTGTGTGTAAAGGGCAGCAGTGGGACATGGAGTTTGAAACCGCAGAGTACGTATCAGAGGAAGAGTACCTTAGGATGATTGAGGATAAGACAGCCGCTCTCCTCGAAATGAGTGTCCGCCTAGGTGCGTGCTTAGGTTCAGCAAGTCCCGAATTCGAAGATACTTTGGCACAATTTGCACGTGAGGTGGGGATTGCCTTTCAGTTACAAGACGACTATCTCGATGTTTATGGCACCACCGCCGAATTCGGAAAAGAATGCGGTGATGACATTGTAACGAACAAGCACACCTATCTTTCCGTATTACTACAAAAGTGCGCAACAGAAAAGCAACGGGAACGTTACCAAACTTACAAAAAACTCGGTGCAGAACAACGAAACGAAAAGATGGAGAAGGTCATGCAACTCTACGACGAAGTAGATGTTAAGTCCGCCTGTGAGTCTGCTATTGATCAGCATCTTGCTTCGGCGGAAGCCTTACTCCTCGCCTGCGAGCAGAAGATCGGACGTATTTGTCCTGCACTCCGAGGCATATTTTCCAGTTTAAGCGGTCGCAGGTTTTAATACACGTAGACCGCCAACCGAGAGAAGAACAGAAATAAACAATACACATATATGTTGATCGTAGTTCCTTGTGATTTCACACCAGTCGTAGACACCGCATTTCAGTATGTGGCTTGTCTTGAGAAATTCCATCCTGTGATCGATGTTCACCTGCTCCATGTGGTAGAAAAAGCGCAGAACGCTTCAGACGCGGAGGCGGAGCTAAACAGAATCGCTGAGCGCCATTCTGCCAACTCTCATGTGAATATTAAGCCAGTATTATGCGAGGGGGCTATCTCGGAGGAGATCCCAGGCTATGCAGAGGAGGTGCACGCAGACCTCATTATTATGGGCATCCACAAGACGCGCGGAGTGGCAAAACTCTTTGCTTCTAAGGCGGTTAGAGTAGTCATAGACTCTAATATTCCGTTCCTCGTGGTTCAGAACCCGCCCCAAGATGCCAACCCTTTTGATAGAATTCTGATGCCTCTGGGGGCGTTAGGCGTTGAAAAAGGAAAGTTCGAATGGGCGGTGCGTAATGCGAAGCTCTACGGATCGCACGTCTTTGTGCTTACAGAACCTTACAATGATGCCCAGCTCATCTCGCGACGCGATGGTAATATCATGACCATGTGTAAGGTCTTCGACGCGAATGATATTAAATACACCGTGATCCCATCGGAGAAATCAGACAGCTTCAAAAACAATCTGATAGAGTTTGCAAAAGAGAAGGAGATAGGTATGTTCCTAATTATGATAACACAAGGTTTGAAGCCTATGATGAATTCGACAGACCAACAACTGATGTCGAACCCCTTGGGGCTGCCAGTGCTGTGTATTAATCCTTCGATGATTAGTTAGTTTATTCCTATATCATAAAATTTTTTGGTTGCACGCCCCCTTGGGGGCGTGTTTTTTTATGTCAATTGTCGTACAAAAAAAGCGTGCCCAAAAGGGCACGCTTTTATCTTCTGAGATATAAATATCGGTCTACTCGTTATTGCGAACCTTATTGGGCAGTTCGAGACCGTATTTTTTCTTCTTATCTAACGCCTTAAGCGCTAAGCCTAGAACCAATGCCACTACGCCGCAGCTTGCAAAGATCAGCATAGGTATGGTGTAATTGTATTGCAATGGATCTTCTACGCCCACATTTACCGAACGGAGTACGGAGCCGATGAGCATCGGGAAGGCAAATAAGCCGATGTTCTGAATCCAGAATATCACGGCATAAGCTGATCCGAGCAAACGGTTATCTACGAGCTTCGGGACACTCGGCCACAGAGAGGCTGGTACTAATGAGAAAGAGATACCCAAAAGGATAATAGCCATAAAAGCGACTACGGTCGCCAATAGAGTTCCTCTTAGTGCTGGCAGTGCCAAGGCAAAGGTAACATGGCAAATAATAAGCAGAAGGGCGCCGAAAATGAGCATTGTGGCTCCTTTACCCTTATAATCTAAGAAACTCCCCAAGAATGGGGTAATGACAGCCGCGCCTAAGGGGAAGACCGAGAAGACTAACCCCGCATCGCTTTCAGAGAAGCCGAGGTTACACTGCAACATATTGATGGCGTACTTCTGGAAAGGAAAAATCGCCGAGTAATAAAGTACACAGAGGAGTGCTACGAGCCAGAACACGCCACTGGAGAAGATCTTGCCTAAGTCCTTTAGGTGGAAGGGCTCTTCAGGCTCTTCGCCGCTCTCGCCCATCTCTTTCTCGAGCTTTTTATCCATAAAGAAATAGACCAAGAAGCAGATGAGACCAATGAGTAACAAGATAACACTAAACATCACAGAACGAGACACATCTACCGTATTGCCTAGGCGTGCAAAGAAGGGCGATATAAGTACTGCGGCTGCCACACCAATACGTGCGATAGCCATTTCCAACCCCATGGCAAGAGCCATTTCTTTACCCTTGAACCACTTTACGATACCCTTGGAAACTGTAATTCCTGCCATTTCTACACCGCACCCAAAAAGCATAAAGCCGATGGCTGCAAGCTTTGCCGAGGCGGGCATTCCTTCGTAGAAGGGGAAGAAGTTCCACGTGTTCTGTAATACGCTCTCAAGAGAGCTACCATCGAACATGGGCGATACGGCGTAGAATTTGATTGAAGCGCCCACTATCATGACCACGCCCGAGAGGAGAGCCGTATTACGTACGCCGATTTTGTCTAAGATGATCCCCGCGAAGATCAGGAAAAAGACAAATACGTTGAGAAACGTTTCGCTACCCTGATAGGTGCCATAGGCTTTAGGATCCCAGCCTTTTGACGTCTCGAGGAGAGATTGTAACGGCGACAGTATGTCGACGAACATGTAGGCGAAAAACATCATAAGCGCAAGCATGACCAGTGCTATCCAGCGAGCCGTCTTAGAGTCTTTCAATAGTTTTCGCGTTGCTTCCACCATTTCTACTACTTTTTATCTTTGGTTTTTCAGTATTACAAATTTCTAAATTGACCGCGCAAAATTACGGGTTTTGTTTGAACTGACCCTCTTATTGATGGAGCTGGGGTTTTCCTGTGCGAGCAGCATTGTTTATACTTTGTGCAAAATTTCTTACTTTTGGATAGTACTAAACTGATATATGCCAATGGATTTCAAAGCCATCTCTGATTTGATGGGCGAACGCGGGAAGTCGCTCTTCGAACACAAGTGTACTGCCATAGACAAGAGTATGCTTCATCTACCAGGATCAGACTTCGTAGATCGGGTGGTAGCTCCTTCCAATCGGACTCCGCAGGTAATGCGAAGCCTCCAAGCAATATTTAATAGCGGACGTTTAAGTGGTACGGGCTATGTCTCCATCCTCCCCGTAGATCAGGGGATCGAACACACGGCTGCCGCTTCTTTTGCGCCCAATCCGCTTTATTTTGACCCTGAGAATATTGTAAAACTCGCCATAGAGGGGGGCTGCAATGCAGTAGCTTCTACTTTTGGTGTACTGGCTTCTGTAGCACGGAAGTACGCACATAAGATCCCATTCATTGTGAAATTGAACCATAACGAATTGCTTACCTACCCGAATAAGTACGACCAGATTATGTTCGGTTCTGTAGAAGAAGCGTGGAATTTGGGCGCAACGGCGGTGGGAGCTACTATTTATTTTGGCTCGGAGGAGTCGAACCAACAAATTATTGAAGTGGCAGAGGCTTTCGAACGTGCGCACGAATTGGGGATGGCTACCGTGCTTTGGTGCTACCTCCGCAACTCTTCTTTTAAGAAGGATGGCGTAGATTACCATGTTAGTGCCGATGTGACGGGGCAGGCAAACCACCTAGGGGTTACCATCCAAGCCGATATTATCAAGCAGAAATTGCCTGAGAATAATGGTGGGTTTAAGGCTATTAACTTTGCGAAGACCAATGAAAAAGTTTATACCGAGCTTACTACCGAGCACCCAATAGATTTGACCCGTTACCAGCTCCTGAATTGTTTTGCAGGACGTTCGGGGCTTATAAACTCTGGCGGAGCATCTGCGGGCGCTACGGATCTGGCGGAAGCGGTATTTACCGCAATTGTAAACAAACGAGCAGGCGGTACGGGGCTCATCAGTGGGCGTAAGGCTTTCCAACGTCCTATGAAAGACGGTGTGGCGCTTCTGAATGCCATTCAGGACGTCTATCTCTGCAAAGACATTACGATTGCTTAAACGGGCATATGCCTACTGTACCCAAAAAAGACCAAGAGCGACATAGCACAGCTTTGTCGCTCTTTTTTCATTACAAGTACCTTGTGATCTGTGCCCTACTGCTCGCCATTTTGGGCGTTGTAATTCCCCCACGGAGTACAACATTCACGCCGTTAGTCTCTGAAGTAACGAGTGATGGAGAAAACCAATTGTTTCTTAGTGCCACTCAGACGCCGCGCACTGCACTAACTCTGGTGGACTCTGTATATAATGGGCAGCGGAGGACGTCTAAAAAAGAATCAGAGCAACGACTGGCGCTGTTTAATCCTGATACCTTATCGCGCGAAAATTGGCAACAGATTGGTTTCTCTGCAAAACAGGCAGAGGTAATACTTAAGTATCGTAATAAGATTGGGGGCTTTCGTTACAAAGAACAACTTGCAGATTGCTTCGTAATAAACGCTAGCGCCTACAAATGGCTTGAACCCTACATCGCACTACCCAACAGACCGAAATGCGATACGCTACAAGCAGAGGACACAAATAGCAAAGCACTCTTCCGTTTTAATCCTGATACGGCGAGCATTGTAACATTTCAGGCTCTTGGCTTTAGTGAAAAACAGGCGCGTGTGCTGGTACATTTCCGCGAGGCGTTGGGCGGACGCTTTGCGTCGCCAGAGCAGTTTGGCAAATCCTTCGTGGTAGATTCGGCAACGTTAGAACGCCTACGCCCTTATATGGTATTTGAGTAGTAGAGAGGTTGCTACAAAAAAAGGTGTGCCAAATTTTTCTTTTGACACACCCTCTCGTAAGCTTCTTGTTATATACGCTACTGAAAGTAAGCACTAAACGCCTCTACAACTGCTTTGCGGATCGCATCCCAACGCATTAGCACTAGAATTAGACCTAATGCCACCATGCCAATAAGCACCCACTCATGACGAGTTATGCGGCGTTTCTTTTTCTCTTGCATTTACTTAGCGCACAATACGTATACGCGCATCTACAGCCACAACGCCTTTGTCTGTACCAAGTAGAGGGTTTAAGTCCATCTCAAAGATTTCGGGCGCAGCATTCATGAGCATCGAGACGCGTGCGACAACCTCTGCCAACTTCTCGCGTGGGATGGCTGCTTGACCACGTACACCATCTAAAATTTTCACACTGCGTAAGCGAGCAATCATTTCCATGGCCTCGGGGACGGCAATCGGAGCTAAACCAGCTTGTACATCTTTGAGTACCTCAATAAAGATCCCTCCCATGCCGCAGAGTACCATTGCGCCAAAACGCTCGTCACGTTTACCGCCTACAAAGAGTTCAGAACCGCTCAACATGGGTTGTAGAAGGATGGCTGTAGTATCCTTAATCTTCATCATGCGCTGAAACTCCGCACGGACGGTCGCAGCATCTTGCACATTCAGTCTCACGCCACCGACATCAGATTTGTGTACGGGGCCGACCACCTTCATTACAACAGGGAAACCTAGTCTTTCGGCCGCTTTTACTGCTTCCGCCTCCTCCGTTACCACTGCTTCGCCAGCGCGTACAATACCCGCAGCATCTAGTAGCGCCTGAACGCTTTCTGGGGGCAAATAACCCTCTTTTGCGCCATCAACTATACCACGTATCTTTTTCGTATCTACTGCGGGCAATTGGGCGTTCTCTGGCTGCGGAGCAGGCGTTTGCATAATACGACAGAGAGCATCGCCGAAGACTACCTCCTCGGGGAAGTATACATTACCCTTGGCAACAAACTTTGCGATCTCGTCTGCTACGTTTACCACGGACGGCAGAATAGGGTAAATTGGCTTTTTACACGTACGCATGCGCTCCGAGAGGAGGTCATAAACATCGTA
This sequence comes from Bacteroidia bacterium, assembly GCA_905373625.1. Classification (GTDB taxonomy): domain Bacteria; phylum Bacteroidota; class Bacteroidia; order Bacteroidales; family CAJPTX01; genus Bacteroides_D. The sequence goes on along the minus strand of CAJPTS010000076.1, from coordinate 1,356 downwards.
TACGGGGAATAAACCTGGACTACCGAAGATCACGGCCATACCATCTACGTCGAAATCCTTTTCGCAGGCGTCTATGATGTAACCGAGCTGTTCGGCTGTACCCGTTGCGAGAAAATCTATCGGATTCGCTACAGAAGAACCCGGGAAGAGTTTGCTTAGAAGTGCTTCAGCCTTAGGCCCACTAATGTGAGGTATTTCCATCTTTCCATTCGAGAGCGAATCTGTTAACATTACAGCAGGTCCGCCCGCGTGGGTAATAATTGCGATGCGTTTCCCTGTAAGCTCGGGGAGCATGAAAATACTTGCACAGGTCAATAACTCTTGGCGTCCGCGGCAGCGTACAATTCCAGCCTTACGGAAGAGTGCATCTACCGCCACATCGCTACTGGCCATCGCCCCAGTATGTGAACTGGCAGCACGGCTTCCAGCCTCCGAGGATCCAGCTTTTACCGCAGCTATCTTGCACCCTTTGCTTATGAGCGAGCGTGCGTGTTTCAACAGCTTCGCAGGGTTGCTAATACTTTCTACATAAAGAAGCTTCACGCGCGAGCTCGTTGCGGGGTCAAACGATGTATCGAGATATTCTAGAATCTCTTCCACGCCGAGCTGGGCACTATTGCCTACCGAGAATACGGACGAGAACTGAAGTCCTTGCTGCATTCCAAGTTCAAGAATGAAGACGGCCGTAGCGCCAGATCCCGTAATAAAGTCTACGCCTTTGGGGTCAAACTTAGGGATCGGACGGCTGAAGACGCCCGTGTAGTTCGAATTCATCATCCCTATGCAATTCGGTCCGATCAACGACCCATTTACACCGTTGATAATGTCTACTACCTGCTTCTCTAATTTAGCCCCCTCTTCGTTCTCTTCGTGGAAACCCGCTGAAAGAATGATAAATGCTCGCGTGCCTTTTTTCTTTGCGAGGACTTCTACTATCTGTGGGCAGAATTTAGCAGCCACGGCGATGATGGCTAAATCTACCTGCGGGAGGTCGTCCACGGACTTATGTGTGGGAATCCCCTGTACCGCCTCGGCTTTCGGATTCACGGCGTAGAGTTTGCCAGCGAATTTGTACTGGATTAGATTCTCTAGAACACGTCCGCCTGGTTTGTAAACGTCATCAGAAGCACCAACTACGACGATGCTCTGCGGTGAAATAAGCTCTTTTGTTACCATGTTTTACCGTAGTAAGTTCAATAATTTTTCTTTATACAAAGCTAGGGTATTATTTTGTAGGAGTAGGCACGAAGTGCAAGTAAAAAGCATATGCGCCCTGCGGGCGCTAGTTAAGAGTTAAGAGTTTTTCTGAATTCTATGACTGTACCAAATAGTGACCCCATTCACTAAAATCTTTTT
>CAJPTS010000075.1 GCA_905373625.1 Bacteroidia bacterium | reverse complement strand
AACGTGTAGACTAACAAAATGTACACTTGCAAACGGGCACTACAAGATATGAACGGATTTACCAACATCGTGGTAAGACGCACCTTCCGATCTTCTATGGTACGCGTGGCCATGATGGCAGGGACGTTACACCCGAAGCCCATGACCAAGGGAATGAACGAACGCCCGTGTAAGCCAAAAGAGCGCATGGTACGATCTATCAGAAAGACAGCACGCGCCATGTACCCCGTATCTTCAAAAATGGAAATAAAGAGAAACAATATGAGAATTTGTGGCAGGAAGACAATTACACTTCCTACCCCGTTTATAATTCCATCGGTCAGTAGATCACGCAACGAACCTTCGGGCATCCCCTCCTTAACCAAGTCGCCAAGCGCAGCAACCCCCGCCTCGATCCAGTCCATCGGGTACTGCCCCACCGTAAACGTGGTCCAGAAAGTTAACCACATAAAAAAGAGAAAAAAAGGTATACCCCAGATACGATGCGTGAGTACACTGTCAATTTTTTGCTTAAACGTACGCGTATTTTTGGGCGGCGCTGCGATGTAGCATTGTTTTACTACTCTAGTCAGATAGTCATAACGCACATCAGTACAAAATGTCTCAGGATCTTTACCCGTACGCGCTTTAACCTCTTGCCCTACCTCTTTTAGCACCGTAGCTAACCCGTGGTTCGTATCCCCCTTTTCCGAGCGCTTAAGCATCTCTGGATCGCCTTCCACGAGCTTCAAAAGTTCGTAATTGGAAAGTGGATACCGAAAGGCGCTATCAGCCTTGGGGCGGACTTTCGCCACTACTTCTTGCAAAAAAGTATCATACTCTGCAAAAGGCTCAGCAGTTTCAGACTGCTTGCCCTCGTAGAGGGCGACGGCAGCCGCAAGCATTTGCGAGATCCCTTTTCCCGTACGCCCATTAGTAGGCACTGCCGCTGCTCCGAGTAATTCTGATAACTTCAGATGGTTCAAATAATCACCTCGCTCACGAAGCTCATCCCACATATTCAGAGCCAATACACACTTGGCACGCATCTCGCGGAGCTGTAAGGTGAGGTAAAGATTACGCTCCAGATTGGTAGCGTCGATCACATTGATTATTACATCTGGCTTAGATCCCAAGATATAATCTCGTACATAACGTTCTTCGGGCGAATAAGCCGTGAGGCTATACGTGCCAGGCAGATCTACTAGCTTAATCCGATAGTTACCGTACGTGATATGACCTTCGCGCGCATCAACGGTAACTCCACTATAATTCCCTGTCTTTTCATGCGCCCCCGCCGCGAAGTTGAATAGGGAGGTCTTGCCACAATTAGGGTTTCCGACCAAGGCAATTTTTAACGTCTTAAGCTTTTCCCCTCTCACCTGCCTCCGTGCGTGCTCGGGGGTTTGTGCATCAGGCTCTGCGGGCATAGGGGGGCGCGTTGTATCGTTAGTGGTCGAAGCCACCCCTTCGGTTATCAATTCAACCTCCACGAGGCTAGCTTCCGCATTGCGCAGGGCGACCTCGTAGCCCATTATCTTGTAACGCGCGGGATCGCCCAGAGGCGAGCGGCTAATAAATTCTACGGGCTGTCCTTGTACAAAGCCCATTTCTAGGATACGCTTACGGAAGGCGCCCGTGCCCCCAACTGTAACTATTCGTGCTTTCTGATGAAGCGAGAGTTCGTTTAGTTTCATACAAACCTACAAAAATCAGTGCCCAAAATGCTTGTACAAAGTTCTATAATTCTAATTAAATAGAACAAATTGAAATTAGGATAGTAACAATCAGATTTTTGTAATTGATGCTTCGTCGTAGCACTCAGAACCTATCGGCTAGTTTTGCTGCCAAATAGGAGAAAAAAGCGCAGCTACTAGGCGCTTGTAACAATCTTTTCGTAGACGGAATTCCGTTCAAAAGGGACAAAGCCCTCACGGTAAACCATCTGCTGCAACTCTTCTACCGTAGCCGAGGGGCGGTTATCTTGTGCTCCCGCCATACTGTAAATGCGAGTAGAATTACCAATAGTTCCATCCAAGTCATCTACGCCGTAATGTAGTGCTATGGGGAGATTCTTTTTCCCGAGCATCGGCCAGTAGCATTTCAGATGTCCGATGTTATCTAAAAGACAACGACTCACCGCATAGTTGCGTAAAACCTCTAGTAGCGAGACCTCGCCTTGCACGGCTAATGCATTGTGTGCTGCACGGTACTTAAGAGGAATGAAACAGTTAAAGCCTCTGGTTTCGTCCTGTAGGTTACGAAGCGCAAGCATATGATCTACACGGTGCTCATAACTCTCTATGTGTCCAAACAACATGGTGGCATTAGACGTCAGCCCCAATTTATGCGCCTCGCGATGTAGTGCAAGCCATTCCCTCCCTGTGCATTTTTCAGGACAGATTCTACGACGCACACTCTCATCAAATATTTCAGCACCACCGCCAGGTATAGAGCACAAACCAGCGTTCTTCAGACGCGAGAGTCCATCATGCCACGTTAAGTCCGACTTCTGGAATATGGCGATAAGTTCTACGGCCGAGAAGGCTTTTATATGCAAAGTAGGTGCAGCCGTATGTACGGTATGCACTATTTGCTCGAGATCTTCTATCGTCCAACTCGGGTGTACACCACCCGTGATGTGTACTTCGGTATTGCCCTGCGCTTCCTGTTCTTTTACACGCTGCGCAATCTGCTCAAGCGTTAAATACCACGCTTCGGGCGAGTGTGCATCGCGACGATACGAACAAAAGCTACACTGAAAGAGACAAATATTTGTTGGTTCTACGTGCGCATTTCGGTTATAATAGGTCTCGTAGCCATTTTTTTGCAGGCGCACGTAAGTGGCAAGCAAGCTAAGAAGCGGTAAAGTAGCTTCCCGATATAGCACTACGCCCTCTTCGCGTCCTAAGCGTTGCCCACAGAGCAAAAGCTCTACAGCATTACATAATGCCATAGAGCTTTCTTTGCTATACGCTTCAATCAGTCGACGCTTTTGTGCTAGCGTCTCTGCCAGAACCTCCCCTCTCACAGCGTTCACATTCGGTTACTAGAAACTTTCGTAATCAGCATCGCTGACGTTGTCAGAAGACATGTCTAAGTGTACACCAGGTTTCCGACCGTTTGTACTGGGAGTGGTCGGAGTGCTAGGCGCACTGGGCGTGGTCGGAGCTGCGGGACGTGGTGTGGGTTTCCGTTCTACAGGCTTCGTAGGCATTGTACTTGCCTCCGATTGTTGAGTAGGCGTAGTGGGCTTCTCCGCGCTCTTTTCTTCAACCTGAGCTGGCGGTACAGTTTCCTTTTTGGGGGCAGGCGGTACTACAGGTTTTGTGGGACGCTGTTCCGTCTGCGGCTTTACTTGTACGGGTTTAGGCTTTGTTTCTTTGGGCACTACAGGTGTAGCAACTTTTTTTACAGTATTCGCAGTAGTGGTGCTCTTCTGCGCTGGTGCAGCGGGCTTAGGAGTAGCAGGTGCTACAGGCGCAGCTGAATATACTACGCGTTGCGACGTCCCATCAAACTGGAAGTATGAAAACGCCTTCTTCAAATCCTCTGCGAGGATCATTAAGCTCTGAGCACTGGTAGCCATACGATCGCTAGAGACAGCATTTTCTTGCGACACATCGCTCAATAATTGCACTGACTGGTTAACCTGCTCGGCGCCGTTACGCTGTTCGACACTCGCAACGGCCACTTCGCGAGATAGTTGTACACTTTTCTCAACACGAGGAGCGACTTCCGCCAGCGCCTTCTCTATCAAAGCAGACGCCTGCACAGCAGCATTTACCAGTCCGACAACCTCATTTGCAGCCTCAGCGCTTCGTTCAGCCAACTTCCGAACCTCGGATGCCACTACGGCAAAACCACGTCCGTGTTCTCCCGCACGTGCAGCTTCCACTGCCGCATTTAGGGCAAGGATGTTGGTCTGACTCGCTATTTCGTTGACCACGTCTATCTTTTGCTCAATTTCTTGAATTGCGTTCTTGCTTTCCACGCCATGCGTAAGCACCTCTTTAAGGGCATCAGCCACGAGCTGCGAGACTTTTTCTGATTGCTGGGCATTGTCAGCATTTTGGTCAATGTTGGCAGACATCTCTTCCATGGCACTAGACACCTCTTCGGAGGACGATGCTTGCGTATTCGCACCTTGAGCAATGAGACGTGCCGTCTGCTCCATTTCACGACCAGCGTTGAGCACGCCGTCCACACTTTCCATTACCAGTCCGAGTAACTCAGCCATCTTCTCGCGCAAAGCGACCATGGCGCGTATCATATTTCCTGCCTCATCTTTACGATCTAGATCTGAGGCGCGAATGAGAGAGGTCTTTTTCAGATCACCCCCTCGCATCAACTCGAGAGCATCTACTATAATCTTGAAGATGGTAGACATCTTACGTCCTGTGTAGAGTGCAAAGAACAAAATTATAGCCACCATGAGCACCAATACGCCAATGATGAAAATCATTGCACCGCCCGTGTAACGCGCTGTAGCCGTTTCAAGTAACGAAGAGAGGTATTGAGAGCATTTTTGAATCTCTGCATAGGACTTCGTAGATGCCATACGCTCATCCACAGCTTTTTGCGCTATGGTTGGGAGCAACCTGACATCGTCTTCCACCTCCTTAAAGGGGACAGCATTTTGCGGCGCTGCACGCTCTATTGTTTTATGTATCGAAGCAAATAAGCCTATCGCCTCTTCAAATATTTTCGGGTCAAGATTGGTTTGAAAACTCGTCAATTGCTGCACCCCTCGGAAGGCTAAATAACCAAGTCTATTATCCGTAGCTACGATGACGTTGTGAAGTTCGGGCTTGGCTAACTTCGCTTCAATCTCTTGCGTACGCGTATGCAGATCCTTCATATGGGCGAGCATATTAAGTAAATGCCCTTTATATTCGCTGATTTGCGTCTGCGCATTGGTATAAAAATTGCGATTTTCCTCAGTATCCTTAAGCCCCTCCTTGATCCGTGGCATAAGCTCATTTGCAGCGTGATCAAGATATTTTGCTACATCGGCTATGTACTTTTCTTCGTACGTCGCATTATAAGATGCTACGGCAAAGCTTGCACTCCAGATGTCGTCATTCACCTGCGTCATAGTGCTGTAAACAGGAAAATAATTTAAAATCTGCTTGAACTTCACTACGCCGTAGGAGATAAGAATTATAAACAGCGTCGATTCTATCACGGCCGCTATTATCAACCGATGCCCGAGTTTTATATCGCGAACTCTCATAACCGCCCTTAATTTTGCGTTAAAATCCTTCTGTAGCCTATATTGATAAAACTACTTTGCGTTAGTATACACGTCCGCGGGTATACTTGTTTCACTTGTTAGATTAAAACTGTTGGATAAATACCTGCTTCGGTTAAAGCCAAGAGACGCTCTTGGACCAAAACCTTGTCGGCAGGATAAGTAACTCCGCACCATTGCGCGTCTGAGGAGATTACACGACACTGCGCCCCCGCCGCTAGACTTGAGCGAACTATTGTAGGTAGATAACACTCACTTCCCACTTCTTTCCCCGCCGCTAGACCATCAAAAAAGTCTGTAACCACCTCTTGCACACTTTCCATAAAAATGGGCGCAAAACCCCAACAATTCATAGAGACTATGGTGTTTTCTGACAAAACTGTCGCTTCGCCTCCTCCATTTTTAGCGACAATCTTATCTCCTTGGCGCGAGATGCCCGTATGTTCTTCTATGTTCGTCAAGTAGCCGTTCTTTACCGTACACACCCCACGAGATACCGTCCCTGATTCGGAGAGTGTACGCGCGAGGTTGTACCCCACCATACACATAGGCGTAGCGGCATTCAGCGTATTGAGGTTTTCTACTAAAGCCATAAAAGCTTCACGCCCATAGAAATCATCAGCATTGATTACAGCAAAAGGATGCGAGATCGCATCCCGTGCGCACCAGAGAGCATGTGCAGTGCCCCAAGGCTTTACGCGCTCGTTAGCTAAAAGGAAATTATTAGGAACATCCTGAAGCTCTTGATAGACTAATTGGTAGGGTACGCGTCTCTTAAAACGCGTTAGAACGTGTTCTTTAAAGTCCGCTTCAATAGCTTTGCGAATTATAAAGACGATCTCCGTAAAGCCTGCCTGCAAAGCATCGTAGACCGAATACTCCAGTAGTGTAGCACCTCCAGGACCTAAACCCTCTATTTGTTTTAGTCCTCCGTAACGACTCCCCATGCCCGCCGCTAGTACCACTAATTGTGCCTCTTGCATAGTATCAAAGTTTACTTTTAACGTCTTCTATTTATTTTTTCCTCGCACTTACTTCCCTTTTCTCCAAAAGCGCCAGAAGTGCAAATTTTTCCGTTTGGTAGCAAAAATGCCCGAGCTAGAAGATTTTACATCTTCCACCGAATAAAAGATATTCGGATGCACTTGGTGTACCAGTTCTTCGACACGTTTTATGTCTTTTCGCAACGCAACGCAGTACAGCAGCTGTACGGGACCATTAGCTCCGCGTGCATCTACCACAGTAGTACCAAAGCCTGCAGCACGTAGCACTTCGCTTAACTCATCGCCGTGCTTAGCCGTTATGATACGAACCACCTGAGTACCCACCGCAAGCCGATGTTCGATGGAGAGTCCGACATAGTTACCCACCGCAAAACCGAAAGCGTAAGCTAGGTAACAGATTATATTGTTGGCATGCTGCATAATCTGACTGATGGCCACAATCCAAATAAAGACCTCGAAGAAACCTAAAAGCGGTGCCGCCAGTTTATTACCACGCGCCACAAATACGATACGAATTGTACCAAACGTTACATCTGTGATACGGGCAACTATAATTAGAATGGGGAGTATCAGATACGTGAAATACTCACTCGCCATCAGCGTTTCAAACATTTCTTGTTGCGATAACTTGTTTGTAACAAAGGTAGGAATTAGACAAATAGTATGATTAGATTCTTAAGTATATTTTGTGTGCTCTTTTATTTTTCCACTCACACAACGTATGGCATAACAGCTGACTCAACGTCAGTGGATAAACTCTTAAAGCTTTGGGAACGCTCTTCACTAGATTTATATGATACAGCGTGCGGTACACTATTCCAACAAGAACTCGCCTCACGTTTCAAAGCACACGGCACGATAGATTACGCGCTTCCCGCACTCGCGGGGCTTACAGACCTTACCGCCTCAGACAAACAGTTGCGCATAATTACTTGGACACACGCTCTTGCCACGGAAGAGACTCTTTATAAGGGTATGGTAGTGTACCTAGACGCGAAGGACTCTTTGCAAATTCGTGTACTTAAGGATCGGCAAATTCCCGTAAAAGATGGGTATATAGACGAAAAGTGGTTCAATCTCCCCTGCACGCCCGATGAGTGGATCGGCGCCGTGTATTACACCATTCAACCTTTTGAATTTCATGGTGTAAAAGCCTACCTTTTACTGGGGGTGGCGGGTCGGACACCTCTGTGTACACGCAAAGTGGTAGAAACCTTTTATCTGGACGCTACAGGCGAATTACAATTAGGACTCCCGTGTCTTGCTTATTCCAACACCCGCATTTTTCAGCGAATTTTTTATTCCTACAGTACGCGCGTAGCTATGACACTTCAACTTATTGCGCAAGGGCAACAAATACTCATAGACCATCTAGCGCCCTCCTCGCCACAATATAGTGGTATACCGCAATTTTATGGTCCAGACGGTTCACAAGACAGATTTGTTCTTTCGAGTGGCGGCTACTGGCGGCACGAGAGTGATGTATTAGTCTCTGACCCTGTGGAATATACGCCCAATAAGAACCTTAGATATAACAAGGGATACTAAGTAAAGACAAGAGACGAAAGACGAGAGACGAAATAGGTACAACCAATCAGTTAAAAGTGAAAAGTTAAGAGTTAAAAGTGCGTACAGCCTTCGTAGGGGCGAGGCGCTTATGCTAAGTTAAGAGTTAAAAGTAGCGTTTCTTATTTGTACCTCATATCTAAGAGAATCTTGCGAATTCCGTAACTTTGTCTGAGGCTAGAAAAATAACCATGGCAAACCGTAA
>CAJPTS010000074.1 GCA_905373625.1 Bacteroidia bacterium | reverse complement strand
AGTGAGCATCTTTTTTATTGGTCAGAGCCGCGTCGAGTCGTAGCAGATAAAGCGCCCATGCTTTACCGTATAGACACGGTCAGCGCTAAGCCCGACACCCTATATATGCGGGCAGAAAGTTTTGATGTTAAAGCCGAAGCGTTAGAACGTCTGCATAACGATACTCTGAAACAAGATACTGTTTACCACATCTGGGCTTTGCGACAGGTGCGAAGTTTCCGAAAAGATTTTCAGACCTCCTCTGATACCCTTTATGTAAATGGGCGAGACAGCATTTTTACTCTTTATGGCAGCCCTTACCCATATTTGTGGAATGGTAACTCGCAGATCTCGGCGGAGCATATAACGGGCTATCTCGGTAAAAGTACAGTGGACAGCATGCACTTCGTCGATAAAGTCTTTGTCGGTATAATTGACCGAGATGCGTATTACAATCAGATGACGGGGCTCGAAATGCGTGCCTATCTGACCGATAATAAACTGCATACGATCCGCATGGAAGGGGAAGGTGACGTGATCTTTTTTATGCGCGAGGAGGAAGAGCTTATCGGAGTAAACCGAATTAAGAGCCCGAGTTACAAAATAGAGATTGTAGATAACGAGGCTTCTGAGGCTGTGTTTTATAAAAAGACCGAAGCTGTTATGCTCCCAATAGTTGAGACGCAGCAAGAGGATAGAGTCTTGTACGGTTTTGAGTGGAGAGAAGATCTACGCCCAAAGAGAAAAGAAGATGTTATCCCCGCGTGGTTGCATAATCTTGATTTTCATGCGACCTTGCGTACTCGAATCGATGACGCTTACGTAAAAGAGGGGGGAGCGGATCGGAAAATGACGTGGCGATACGAAATCTAACTCTGCCTGAATAAAAAATAACAAAGTAAAATGCCCGCGAACATACGAATGCGAATATATAATGCTAAGCTTGCTCTGTGTAATTTGAAAATACAGTCTGAGGTAAAGCGTGCGTGCTTATTTCGTTCTGTAGTTCGTTGTATTGCGCTTGTTTCTCTTTTTTTGTTTTCCGCACCTTTAACTTATGCACACAGTGACGAGCTTTCGTTCTATTTGGACAATGCGAGTTATACGGGCGAGACTCGTTATGTGTGGTCAGATGGGCATCATGACCAGATCTTTGTGAGTAATACGCCTCCTGGCACCCCCTTGATACTGAAAGCAAAACGAATAGATGGGCAGCCTTCTACGCTTACCTTGTCGCATTTTGAAACGAATGGTTGGACTAAGGAGTTTAAACCTGTAGCCTCAGTCACTGCCACCGAAAATGATTTTACCATCTCGAAGAGTGGAGGCTATCAGCTCGAAAGTAAGATAGGGAATGCTACCTTAACACAGACGTTGTGGGTGTTCTATGATGATTTAGCTCTCCTAGAGTTACGTGCCCTAAATAAATGCGATGGTCTGACACTCCTGCCCATTTTTAATTATGATTCTGACGCCATTCGCTATGATAAGTTCTTGTATTATGACCTCACGCAGGATGACGACGTCGTCACCCAGATACAAGACTTCGGGGCGGCGTATTTCAAAAAGGTGGAGTGGTTTAATCTGAAGGATGCCCCCGTCGAGGTGTATGGTATAGCCCCCAGTACTATAACACCGCCTCCCTATGAAAAAATAGGTTATAAAGTAAAAATTGAGAGTACTACGGGTAAACAATTCTCTGCTTCTACTCCAGAATTAACCCCCGTTGCAGTAAAAGCCAAAATGAAGGTGGAAATAAATAGAGACCTTGATGGGCTTACCGAACAGTGGCAAGACGGAGGAGAAAAACCAGAAGGCGAATGCCCTTTTTTCTTACGCCTAAAAAATGAATCATTAAATGCCACGCAGCTACATTGGGTGGTGCGTAATGACCTGCGCGCTGTACGTCGTGGAAAAACCGATACAATCTTTTATCAGCAGACGCCTGCTGGCGCTTCTGAGGAGGTGCGTCCTGATTTTGAGTTATTTACGGCAGGGATATACCGAGCCGAGTTGCGTGCCGTAAACGAAGAGTCACAATGTCAGGATACGCTGCGTATAAATGTAAAAGTAGATTCGGCGTTTTTGTCTAAGAATGCTATCCCGAATGTCTTTTCTCCAAATGGCGATGGTATCAATGATCGCTTTCAAATTATTGATAAGGCTAAGAATGCCAAGTCGCTCAAAAGTTTCGAGGTGCGTATAATGAACAGAAATGGCGTCGTGGTGTATGAATATAAGGGCGACATCCGTAAATGGGATGGCTGGAATGGACGACGGAATGGAAAGGGTGAACCGCTAGCCGTCGGGACGTATTTTTACATAATACACGCTGTGGGCTGGGATGGTGTGGAGTTTGTAGGCAAAGAGTACAAAGGGGTTTTGCAGTTATATCGGTAGGAGAATATAAATTTTGCAGTACGTGCTGCATTACGGTGTGGAATAATAATGTTGTTTAGAAAGGGAGCTTTACGAGTACTGATCTCGGGTCTTCAGGTCGCGCTACTAGTATTGTCGTGTTCGTTTACACACGCCATCGATCGGCGGGAGCATGGCAATTTGTTGTTTCGGTGGTTCAAGTCGCAAGAATATAAGGGGAGTGAACAGAACTGGGCCATCGTACAAGATAATCGGGGGTTGATTTACATCGGGAATAACGAGGGCGGCGTCCTCGAATACGATGGCGAACGGTGGCGACGCATCCCCGTGACCGAGAATCGTATTGTACGCTCTCTGTCGGTCGGAGAGTCAGGCATTATATACGTTGGTTTGGTTGGCGATTTTGGCTGTCTTGTACCCGATAAACACGGCTCGCTATACTACAAATCTCTCGCAACACAGCTGGGTGAAGAAGCACCGACTTTCAGCGATGTATACAAGACTTACACGGTGGGCGCGTCTATTTATTTCTGCACAACCTCCTATATATTTGCTTATAACGAAAATGAGCGCCGAGTACAGGCATTTCGTCTGCCCTCGCAGCGTGCTTTTCTCTCGTTCCAATGGGAGGAAGAGGTAGCCGTCTCTACTTTCGCTGACACGGTACTCCGCTTTACAGGGCACGAATTCTCACCTCTCAAAATGCGTTTCCCAGAGGAGGTGTCTGATCGGCAAATCTATGGAATGATACCCCTCGGAGGCGATTCTATCTTAATGGCTACGAACCGATCTATGTTCTATATTCTGTCGCGGCATACGGGACAAGTGCAGATGTTGCCACCAGATTGGGGGGGGGCGGTACTCAGTGGATTGCGCGAGGAGGAGGCGATCCCGTATTCCGTAAAACTTACGCCTAATGGAAATATCGGGGTGGGTTTTATCTTCTCCGAAGATATTGCTTATGTGGAATTTAGTCGGAAGGGTGAGGTTATATATAAGGCGGGTACGGGAACGGGGCTTGCCGATCCGTTTGCCATGGATCACATGCGCTCTAGCGATGGGTCTTTGTGGTTAACGCAGAATAACGGGATCACGCAAATAGAGCAACAGTCTTCCATACGGAAGTTTGATGAGACCAATGGGGTCAGTGGAGCAGTGCTAGACGTACAACGTTTTGATGGAGCTTTGTATCTCGGCACGATGTCGGGCATTCAGCGCTTAGAAAATCATAATGGGGGTTGGAAGTTCGTCTCGCTTGCAGGCGCAAATCAGCCCGTATGGGATTTGCTCCCGTATTACAACCCTATCTCAGGGCGCAGAACCCTGCTCGGTCTGGGTATGAATACGCTTTATAGTATTAAAGACGATAAAGTGTCAGTGTTCGCTTACAACGAGCGCGATCAGCAGTTCGGAGGCTTTGTTCTTTGCGATACGAAGCAAGACGCACGGACGCTTTATGTGGGAACGCCGTCGGGGATTGTGAAATTAAATCTGCAAGAAAATGGCGCGTGGACGCGTAAGCAGCTTTTCCCACAAGAAATAGATGACGAGGTGCGATCGCTTGTTTGTGACTTCGATAACAATTTATGGGTGGGTACTCTGACCAATGGTGTGTATGTTATAAAACTAGGTGATGGTACAGGAACGGCGCTACGTCACATAGACGAGAAATGTGGGCTGCCCAGTATGGTTAATAACGAGGTCTTCTTCCTAAATGAGAAAACCTATATTGGTACTGCCAAAGGACTGATGGTGTATGACTGGCAGCGAGATACGGTGCTCCGAGTAGACTCGGATAGCAAGCCGCAATACTTGTCTCGTCTGGCTGGGATGCGGAACAAGGTCGTTGCGCAGCGTCTCAATGAGGAAACGCAGGAGTATTACATTGCATTAAGTTTATTAGATGCTAAGGGGAATTTGTCTGGCGATGACACCAAACCATTTGCTCGTCTCCCCCACCTGTGGTGTGATAAAATCTATTGGGATGATGACAGTAGCATTTGGTTTACCTACGGTGCGAGTCTTTACAATTTTGACTTAACCTTGCCGCGCGATTATGCGCACCCCTTCCGTGCTTTTGTACGCAAGGTGCATGCCATTCGGGCAGATACGGTACTCTTTGGTGGTACGCACTTTACATTGCAAGACTCTATTTACCACGTGCTAAATGAGCAGACTGAGGAGTATGAACTAAAATTACCGTATCGTGAGAATTCTCTCTCTTTTGAGGTAGGTACAGATTTCTTTGAGGGGAATAACATGATGTATAGCTATCGCCTCCGTAATAGTGGCGATGACTGGACTAAATGGGAGGCGCAGCCCGAGATCCGCTACATGAATATCTCGCCTGGTAGCTATGAATTCCAAGTACGTGCTCGGAATATTTACGGCGTCGAATCTAACGTAGCCTCCTATCGGTTTACCGTAAAGCCGCCATTTTATCGTACCATTTGGGCTTATATTTTTTATTTCCTCGTGCTTTGCTTCTTGGTGTGGGGTATTGTAGTACTCAATACACGCCGAGTATTGGCAGAAAAGCAGCGCCTACAAGTCCTTGTAGACGAGCGTACGGCGGAGGTAGTGGCGCAAAAAGAACGAATCGAGGGACAGAATAAGGAGATTCTCAATAGCATTAACTATGCTAGTAAAATACAGCGAGCCGTACTCCCCACCATGGAAATGGTTCGCGAATTATTCAACGATTCTTTCCTACTCTTTTTACCACGCGATGTGGTCAGTGGCGACTTCTACTGGATGCGTTCGCTGGGGGGCAAGAAGGTCTGTGCAATCGCCGATTGTACGGGGCACGGTGTCCCTGGCGGATTCATGAGTATGTTGGGCGCAACATTCTTACATCAGGTAGTTGATTCGTTAGATGAGGTACATACTGATGAGATCTTGAACCGTTTACGCGCTTTGGTCATTGAGAGTCTGAAGCAGACAGATCAGATCGGGTCAAACAAAGACGGTATGGATATAGCGCTGTATATACTAGACGAAAAGAATCGGAAGCTCGAGTTCTCGGGGGCAAATAACCCGCTAATTATTGTGCGGAACGGAGAGGTTCTACAGTATAAGGCAGATAAGATGCCCATTGCGATATATTTGAAGGGGGATATGCCCTTTACGCGTGTGGAAGTGGATCTCGAGCCTGGCGATGTGCTTTATACCTTCTCCGACGGTTATGTAGATCAGTTCGGCGGACCACAGAATCGGAAATTCATGATAAAGAATTTCAAAGAGAAGCTGACTCAAATTGCTCAAAAAGATATGGCAGAGCAGTATGAAATACTACATAAAACGCTCATAGAGTGGCAAGGAGAGGGGAATAGAACGGATGACGTGATAGTATTCGGTACGCGAATACATTAAAGTAAAAAGCTTAGTTAAGAGTGCATCATGAGCGCTTTGCGCCACTTTTAACTTTAGACTCTTAACTTTTAACTTAGCGTAAGCGGTATGCCTCTCCCCTACGAAGGCAATGGAGTTTTACTTCTAGCCTTTAGCTTTTTACTTTTAGCTTACTTGGTACTTAGTACCTTCTAATTAAGCTATAGGCTCCAGTAGCTAAGATTCCGAATCTGCTTCCGATAAAGCCCTTTGAGATCTACAAAAAGTAGTTCAGCATCACCAAGCGAGGCAATGTACGCCTCGTCCCAGTTGAGATATTCGCGGTGTGCTACGGCAAGGATTACCACGTCATACCCCGAGGTTGGTTGTGGCAATAAGGGAAAACCGTATTCGCGTGCCACCTCGGTGCTCTCCGCACGCGGGTCTACTACATCTACCTCCACGCCATAGTCGCGCAACTCGTTCACAATATCTATAACCTTAGAATTGCGAATGTCCGAGACGTTCTCTTTGAACGTAACCCCAAAAATCAGCGCACGTGCCCCTAGAATAGCCTTACCTTTACGGATGAGCTGTTTTACGATCTTTTTGCCAATGTATCCCCCCATAGAATCGTTTATGAAGCGCCCCGCGGCGATAATCTGTGGGTGGTATTTCAATTCTTGTGCTTTGTGCACCAAATAGTAGGGGTCTACGCCTATGCAGTGCCCGCCGACTAACCCTGGAACGAATTTTAGGAAGTTCCATTTGGTAGAGGCGGCATCGAGCACATCGTAAGTGTTAATACCCATGCGCCCGAAAATGATAGAGAGTTCATTCATGAGGGCTATGTTTACATCGCGCTGCGTATTCTCTATAATCTTCCCCGCCTCAGCCACTTTTATGCTCGGCGCTTTGTGTACCCCTGCTTTTACTACGGTTTCGTAGATCGCCGCGAGCTGTTCGAGTGCTTCAACATCGCAACCAGCTACAATCTTCTGCGTATTTTCTAGCGTATGCTCGTGGTCGCCTGGGTTTATACGTTCGGGACTATAGCCATATTTGAAATCTATGCCTGCGCTTAAGCCCGAACTCGTGGCGAGTAGTGGCACGCAATCCTCCTCCGTACAGCCTGGATAAACCGTAGACTCATAGCAAACATAATCGCCTGTTTTCAAACATTGTCCCACGGTACGTGTAGCGCTGAGCAAGGCGCGCAGATCGGGGTTATTAGAAAGATCTATTGGTGTAGGGACTGCAACTACAAAGAGGCGTGCCGTGCGTAGCAGTTCTAATGAGGAGGTAAAAACTATATCTCGCGCTGCAAAATCTGCCGCAGTAAGTTCGCCACTGGGGTCTATGCCGCGTTGTAGCTGCGCCAAACGCTCCTCGTTAATATCAAACCCGATAACGGAAAAGTGGCGCGCAAAGGCTAATGCTAAGGGTAAACCGACGTAGCCTAGACCTACCACTGCCAGCTGTGCGTCCTTGTTAACCAATTGGTTATATACTGTTTGCATTCTAACTTGTCATTAAGCGAGACTATTCTTCCACAAAGGTACACACTCCATCTTCTAACCGATACCGCGTGCCATCTATGGGGCAGATGGCGCAGCCCGTAGTGTCAAATTCTAACCGAGTTCCTGCACGGCTCATCCACCCGATGCGGCGTGCAGGATTCCCCACTATCAGTTCGTAGGGGAGTACTTCGCGTGTTACTACAGCGCCTGCACCGATAAAGGCATATTCGCCTATGTTGTGACCACAAATAATGGTAGCATTAGCGCCTATGGTAACGCCTGTTCCCAGCAGTGTCTTGCGGTATTCGTCTTTTCGGTTTATCGCAGCGCGCGGATTCCAGACGTTTGTAAAGACACAAGAGGGCCCTAAAAAGACGTTGTCAGCGCAAAGGACGCCTGTATAAAGAGACACGTTGTTCTGTATTTTACAATTTGCCCCGAGTACCACCCCCGCGGCTATCACAACATTCTGTCCGATGTTGCAATTCGCGCCTATTCGTGCGCCACTCATGATGTGCGAGAAGTGCCATATGTGCGTACCTGCTCCAATTACAGCGCCTGCGTCAATTACAGCGGTTGCATGGGCAAAATAATCTTGCGAGGCGCTACTATTTGTCTTCTCTTCTAACATGTTCGCTTTTACTGGATATTCTAATGCTAACGTGGAATGTAGGCTTTACGTCAGTTTTACTTTTTCACTGTAAAAGTAAGCAAAAGTCCAACGGAGGGCACGGAAATCGTTGCTATGTGAGTGGTCTTTTCCTGAATGTTGTGATAGCTGATCTTTTTAGCTCAATGAATCGTGGGGATGTTTTTCTTC
>CAJPTS010000073.1 GCA_905373625.1 Bacteroidia bacterium | reverse complement strand
CCGTATCGATCTGAAAGAACAACCGCGCACTTCTGATATCCGATTCGAAGGACTAAAGAAATCGCAGCGCGAGGACGTTCACGAAAAATTGAGCTTTAAGATAGGGCAACAAGCCACGGCATCTAACTTAGATGCGGCGCTACGCGTTATACGAAAATACCTTTACGAAAAAGGATATTGGAATGCACAAGTGAGCGTGCGTCAGGAAGTAGATACTACTACGATAAATGCCGTGATTGTAACCTTTGCCGTTAATCGAGGGAAAAAGGTTCGCGTAAAAGAAATTAACTTCGAGGGTAATCATGCATTCAAAGATGCGAAGCTGCGTAAGAGTGCTTTCAAGGAAACAAAGCGGTGGCTCTGGTGGAATCCCTTCCGCGGTGCTAAATATATAGAAGATAAGTACCGAGACGATTTGAATAATCTCATATCTTTTTATGGCGAACATGGATACCGCGATGCGCGTGTGATAGCTGATTCTGTCTATCCGCTCCCTAATAACTGTGTCGGTATTCGCGTCTCGTTAGAAGAAGGACCGCAGTATCATATTCGCGATATTAAGTGGGTCGGGAACACGGTCTATAAGTCTGACGTTCTGACAGATCTCCTCGGATTAAAGAAGGGGGATGTCTATGACCAAGTCCTCATAGAGAAGCGCCTACAAATAGATGAGAACTCGGTAAGTTCAGGCTATATGGACAATGGTTATCTCTTCTTCCATATAACACCCGTTGAGACTAATGTGGCTAATGATTCGGTGAGTTTGGAGATGCGAATCTTTGAAGGACCACAAGCCACGATAACCAATGTTGAAATACACGGTAATACACGTACTTCAGAGCGCGTTATCCGACGCGAGCTGCGTACTTATCCAGGAGATCTATTCAGCCGTACGAATGTCATTCGTTCTTTGCGCGAATTGGCTAATCTCGGATACTTTGAGCCTGAAGCGCTCATGCAGAATGGTATAAGACCTGAACCTAATGTACAAGATGGCACGGTGACGCTTCATTACACTGTACAAGAAAAACAGAGTGACCAGTTCGAAGCATCGGCTGGTTGGGGGGGCAATATGTTTGTAGGATCGCTCGGTTTGCGTTTTACGAACTTTAGTTTGGCACGTATATTTGATAGGAGCGCTTGGCGCCCCATCCCATCGGGTGACGGACAGAGTTTATCTATACGTGCTACGACAAGTGGAACTCAGTACAGTGCTTTGAGTTTCTCGTTCACAGAACCATGGCTTGGCGGAAGTAAACCGAACAATTTCACGGTTTCTTTTTATCGTTCCGTATATGATTATTCCGAATGGGTCTGGCGGCGTAGTAACGACTATTTCCGAATCATCGGTGGTGCCATTGGTTTTGGGACACGTCTTAAATGGCCAGATGATTATTTTACCTTCTATACGGAATTCGCTTACCAAAACTATAAATTGCGCAACTGGAAGCAGGATTTCATCTTTACCAACGGGATGGCAAATAATATGAGTTTGCGTTTCGTACTGGGACGGAATTCTGTAGACCAACTCATTTATCCGCGTACTGGTTCTAATTTCTCCCTCTCGTTACAACTGACTCCGCCGTATTCCTATTTCAATGGGAAGGATTATACATCGCCTACCATGACAGCGCAGGAACGTTATCGGTGGGTAGAATACCATAAATGGACGGCACGAGCTCAGTGGTATACATCATTGGTCGGCGACCTCGTCTTGCATTTCAACGCTCAGTTTGGCTATCTCGGATACTATAATAAAGACGTCGGCTATTCTCCATTTGAAGGCTTTGACCTCGGAGGAGACGGGCTCTCGGGCAATAATTTTATTTACGGGCGCGAGTCTATCGGGCTGCGTGGATATGCTAATAGTTCTCTGACGCCAACGGTGGGACAGGGTGTAAGAATGGCCAACGTGTATGATAAGTTCTCACTCGAACTGCGTTATCCGATAGTCTTAAATCCGCAAACAAGTGTTTACGCACTGCTCTTTACCGATGCGGGTAATTCGTGGTATGAATTGAATAAATTCAACCCCTTCCAACTCTATCGCTCTGTTGGAGCAGGCTTCCGTATATTTTTACCCATTTTCGGTATGCTAGGTTTTGATTTGGGCTATGGCTTCGATGCTGTGCCAGGAAATTCTGACGCTAACAGGTGGCAGCCGCACTTTGTCATCGGTATGCCATTATAGGAGCGATAAGACATTATGTACTTTCACAAGCTTTTTGTGTTGAGCGCGGGGCGGGCGTACCAAAATTCAGGACGTTTAGTACACAAACTCAGGAAATAGAGAATAATCAACTTTATAAAGAAAGGAAAGAAAGATGTCGCACAAACTTCTTGTATTATTAGGTTGCATGTTGTTGCTTCCCTTCTTTGGTGTGGCTCAAAAATATGCTTTTGTTGATACCGAATATATCTTGAACAAAATCCCTAGCTATCGTTCTGCGAAGGAGGAGATAGACAAGCTCTCCACGCGCTACCAGCAGGAAATTGAACAGGGAATGGCTGATATACAGAAGCGTGTCAAAGATTTCCAAGCCGAACAAGTACTCCTAACGGCTGAGAAACGTCAGAAGCGTCAGCAAGAACTGGTTGATGCAGAAACGCAGGTTAAGGAGCTACAACAGAAGTATTTCGGACGCGAAGGTCTTCTCTTCAAAAAGCAAGAGGAGCTCATAAAACCCATCCAAGATCAAGTCTTTGCCGCAGTGAAAGAACTTGCAAATGAAGGAGGGTATGCAGCTATATTTGATGTGGCAGCGTCGGCTAGCATACTGTACAGTAGCCCACGTTATGACAAAAGTGACGAGGTGCTCCGCAAATTGGGCTTTAATTAGTAAGTTTGCAGAGCAAGGATAACGATTGCAGTAATTTAATACGAAGGAATGAAACGAATCTATTTTCTAGTCGTCGTGCTCGTGGCGGGGATGGCTACACAGCTCATGGCGCAGACAACGCCGAAGTTTGCACATATTGATAGCCAAGCATTGATAACGTCTATGCCTAAGCATGATACGATCATGAAGCAACTTAAGGCTTTCGAGCAAGATTTGTACGACCAACTCGAGCAACTACAAGTTGAGTACAATAAGAAATTGCAAGATTATACACAGAAGCGTGAATCGCTTACGCCCTCAGTTCGCGAAGCAAAAGAAAAAGAATTGGCAGAACTTGGCCAGCGCGCTAACGAGTTTCAGCAGGCGGCGCAGCGAGACTTCCAGACGCAACAAGGCAAGTTACTCCAACCTCTTATCGACGAGGTGAACGCGGCTATACAGAAGGTCGGAAAAGAGAACGGATATACCTATGTCTTTGATAAAGGCGCGGGTTTTCTACTCTATGTTGCGCCCGATAGTGAGGATATCTTAGAAAAGGTGCAAAAGGAGCTGAAGGTTAAATAATTTGCCAGATGCCTAGGTCTCTTATCTGCCGAGTATGGAGCTTATAAAGTGCGAAAATCCTATCGGAGTTATTGATTCGGGCGTAGGCGGATTAACAGTATTAGTAAGGCTGATTGAGGCTATGCCCGATCAGCCTTTTTTGTACATTGCTGACCAAGATTGGTGTCCCTACGGTCCGCGTGCTCCCAAAGAAGTAAAAAGAAGAGTTTTTTCATTAGTAGAATACCTATTGGGAAGAGGGTGTCAGTTCGTAGTCTTGGCTTGTAATACGGCTACGGCAGCGGCGGTTGATGAACTACGGCGTCATTACAATGTACCGTTTGTTGGCATGGAACCCGCCATAAAACCCGCGGCATTAACTTCAAAAACGCATCATGTAGGCGTCTTAGCTACAGAAGGGACCTTCTCGGGTGCTCTCTTCCAAAGAACGGCTGCGGCCTGCAAACTATATGCGCAGTTGCATTTGGTGGTAGGGCAGGGGTTGGTAGAACTCGTTGAGAGCGGACGTGCCAATTCGGAAGATGCAGACGAGGTTTTACGGGAATTACTTGCCCCGCTTCTTGTACAAAATATAGATAGACTGGTACTCGGATGCACGCATTACCCTTTGTTGCAAAGGGCGCTGGAACGAGTATTACCTCCTACTGTTGAAATACAAGACTCGGCTTCGGCTATAGCTAAACAGGCATTACGCATCAGAAGTGCTATGTGTAATGTGAAGCCAACGCCTGCGGATGTGGCATTAGAGCTAATCTCTACAAAAGAAAATGCTCGGCTTCTGGAATTTGCAAAAGACGTCTTTGCATTTTACCAATATCCCTTTCCTCCCTCTTCCTTTGAGCAATACCTAGCCGACATCCCCGAATCGCCTCTACAGTAATAGGGTAGCCGCGCCTAACATTGCTATCCGCAGCGAACAAATAACCTTGATGAGGTCACGGTTTAATCTCATAATTCTTGACAGTATTTTCCTTACCTACCAAAAGGTTGAAAATACCCCGTCCTTTAACCAGAGTCCCGATACTAAAAGGCGAGTTGCCGTCAAGTGGGTAGCCTACAGATATATTCCCCGACGCATTGACTAACCATAGCTTTTGTGCTGAGGCGGAGTACACGCCAATGCGAATGTCGTGATCGCTAAAGCGGAAGGTTTGTACCCAATCGTCCAGCTCGCCATCAAACGTTGTACGGTAGATGATGTTTCCCAACTGGTTCACGGCTATGAGTTCTTTGCCGCGCGTGTAGATAAGCTCCAGAACACCATCGCCATTCAGATCTGTCAAATGTCCCGTGCTTCCTCGTTGCCATGATGGGACTGCTACACGTCGGACATCGCCGTCCACGGTGTTGATAATACAAAGTTCGCCCTCTTCGCTCACCGTAACCACGCGCGGTGAAATACCAAATTCCACGCCGAGCGGTGCACCATGAGCTCGCGCTACGCTACGCTTAGTACGTAAACGCTCCTCGCCACGACGGTTTAGGAAATAAATACGGCTTGAATCACAAGCTACGATGTAATCTTTCTCATGTGACGAAAACCAAACCAGCGGATGGTGAGTACTTGTTTCCATCTGTGGCGGTGTGAACCCCATAATGCGCTTTCCCGTGCGGTCATACATGTAGATGCGACGGTTGGAACAACTCACCACAAACCGATAGTCGCGTTTCCCCTCATAATCAAAAATCGCCAGCGGTGAGTACGTCTCCGCGGGAAGGCGTACGGGGAAGCCGTCCACCATATTCCCATTCCGATCTACGGCGTACAGTTTATTGCGCGTGCAAAAAATGTATTGTAGTTTATTGTTGTGAAATAGATCTACTTGTCGCGGCGAGCCTAAAATTTCTCCTTCAAGCTGTGCACGCCACAATACGCGTCCTTCGGCATTGATAAGGTATAGTTTGCCATTTGTGTCCTGTACAAGCACTTCCAGAGCCTTGGTGTTATGATTCGTGACGCAGATAGGACGCCCTACAACGTTACCTTCCAGACGTGTCTCCCAGCCTGTTGCAACAACCGAGCTAAGCGCCAGACTTTTACTTTGTTGGAAGATACCATTGTAGAAAAGAATTTTACCCGCTCCGCTTACTTGTAATACTATGCCTGCTAACGAATTAGACAGTCGTGCTCCGCGTCCCGTGCGTAGGACACTCTGAGTAGAAAAAAAGAGACTTGAGAAATCTTTTCGTTGGCACGGCGAGCTGTAATACATAAAATTGCATTGCGACTGAAGCTGGTCTTTTATATCCTTCCAGTGTGCAGAGGCTTCTAGCGTTTGCCCGCGCGCTTTGGCAAGCGCTACGCGCTCAATGGTTTTGATATTACTTGAAAATACTATGTAACGATCTACTACGGCGTAGTACTTGCCCACCTCCTTAGAAAACGGCGTTCCGAAATGCCGTTGAAAGTAATCGGGGTGTGCAGAAGTGGCTATAGAAAGC
This sequence comes from Bacteroidia bacterium, assembly GCA_905373625.1. GTDB lineage: Bacteria > Bacteroidota > Bacteroidia > Bacteroidales > CAJPTX01 > Bacteroides_D. The sequence continues at coordinate 2,210 of CAJPTS010000073.1, read as the reverse complement.
TCCGTTTCGCTATCTATGCGGAGGGATTGTAAATGGCTATGCGCGTCGCCCGTACTTAACTCGGTGCGTATCGTCCCGAATGCATGACTCGTACTGCGAGGTGCTACTACCACTAACCAACTTCCTAAACCGCTTTGTTCCTCCCATGCTAGTGTTAGTTCTTGTATCTCGGCTTTGGCTATGAGGGTCTGTGACAGCGAATTTGTATTGCTGGATTGTGTGGCGATTTGGGTGTGCAGACGCTCCGAATTGCGGTCGCCCCAACGAAAGAAAACGGGGCATGTCTCGGGGAGTAGACTTGGCGAGCTTAATGCTGTGCTTTTGGCATCGGCATACTTGTTACTAGTGTTTTTCTTTTCTTTTTCTACGAGTGACACGCCTTGTACAGACAGAGCACTTCCTTCTTCTGAAATATCGAGCTCGAGCCATGTGCACCACTGCGCACTCTCGCGCACCAAGCGTTGCCAGATACCATTTAATTGCGGTGCTACGTGGGGCGCATAGCGAGGAAGCTGTAGGAAGGCATTCCATGCCACGTGATTACTACTCGATTGCACCACACGAGCAAAGCCCGCCTCGTCTAACAAATTATGCTCTGCTGTAGGCATACGAAGAGCGTTTTCTAAGAGTATGCGTGAGGATGCTATATAGCACAGATTTGCTTTGCTTGCCGCATGCCACGTCTGCGTATTATTACGCTCGTCAAAAGTAAATGACACGATCTTTGTTCCCGCATACGCTTGCGAGGCTATCGGTATAGCACTGGGGTACAACGCCCCCATAACTTCTTCTGCTTTTATTGCGTTGTGCAGTTGAAATACAACCAATGCTGATAGTGACTTTTGCCCCATAGCGTGCCAAGAAAGGGCGCACTCGTTCGGGCTTACAGAAGCAAACATGTCGGGATTCTCTACCCGCAAAGAGTCAAAAGCATGAGATAAGCGTCGAACTAGCCTTCCCGGATCTGAGTACCCGAGTAGTGACCACAGTGTATCGAGCGAGCGTTGCTGTTCGAGGAGTCCCTTCCAGTTATTAACGCGTGCTATTAGTATGGCGTCGGTAGGAAGTGTGGCTAACGTGGCATTCTCTTGTACGGACGCATTGCGCACCAGAGGAGAGAGTATCAATAATCCTCCTAAACTGGCCACTATTATGCATACGAGTACTATGGTGCGCTTCACCACCCAAATCTCCCCTCTTTACACAAAAGTACTACAAAATAGAGCGTTGCGATAATTCTAATAGGCAACTCTCGGTCTGCTCTGAAATAACCTCTGAGAGATGCTTGTTGTTTTTTACGAGAAAAGAAGAGAGTTGTGCCGACGGTGTGTTATAATGTGTCGACTGCTGTGTTGCTCGTGAGATTCGATTCGGTTCCTACGCCAGTACGCTCCCTTTGTTCTCATTTTCAGCGTCTTGCATTTTATATATTCTGGATGCACCTAAAGAGGGGGGGGGCAAAATTTCTATTTAGAGACACCCTATTGTGTGCTATGTAACTCAGCAAAATAAAAAAGGATAACGACACTGCCGTTATCCTTCTTGTAGCGAGAGGCGGGCTTGAACCGCCGACCTTGTGATTATGAATCACACGCTCTAACCAGCTGAGCTACCTCGCCGCTTTTCCAATTGCAAAGGTAACCATATTTTTCAAAATAACAACGCTGCGAAACGCAACGACACAAGCCCTGTCTGATATTGGTATTGTATGACAACAGATTATCTGCGCTTTGTGCTACTGCAAAAATTGATACTTATGTGCACAAAAAAAGGCGCAGCCGAAACCGCGCCCTTTACCAATAGAACCCAACAATCTACTTGTTAATCTTCGTATCTGCTATGGCCAGAATCTTTGCTTCGCGCTCCTCTGCCAACTTACAGAGTTTCTCACCCTCTTCTAAGAACCTTGCTACGCGATCCTTATCTTCCAAACCAGCTGCATTGATACGAACGTTCAGGAACGCGCCACGTACACCAGCGCGAGCAGCTAGAGCGCCTACCGCAGCATCCGTTACAGAATTCGGATTCCCTATTTCTGCCATAGCCTCTGCCACTTCCATAGAGTCATAGCATAACTGCATCACGTGTGCGGGTACTTCTGTTGCATATAATGTTGCGGCTTGTATTGCCTCCTTGCGTGCCGCTTTTTCAGCATCAGAGCCTTTTGGCATACCGAGCGCGTCCATAATCTTGTTGAAAGCGTTGGTATC
>CAJPTS010000072.1 GCA_905373625.1 Bacteroidia bacterium | reverse complement strand
GATATAGAGAATAATCACAATACGTGTGCGGTGCACACGCCTCATTCTAGTCCCCTTAGAAACTCCTTTTACCCTGCTCGAGCTGTGGGAGAAATAATCGCTTTGCGCAACTTCTAATTGATATCGTCGCACATGTAACTAATTCTTACCTTTGTGCACGGCAATGAGAGAGTTGAGGAGTGTTCTTGTCTTGCTAGTCGTCATGCTAGCATGCGTGCCACTTAGGGGGCAGGTCTCGCCTCGCACAGAGAGTGCGGCTGAGCGTTATGAGCGTGCTATGGCGCTCTTTCGTGCAGAGCGTTACGCGGCTGCTGAAGAAGAATTCCGTACCATCGCTAAACATCGAGAGAAAACGATAGGTGCTTTGCGGACGGAAGCCGCCTTTTTTAGTGCAGTCTGTGCAGCACGCCTAGGGCGGAAGGACGCTCCGTATGAATTGCAGCGTTTTATAGAATTAGAATCGGCGTCGGCACGCATAGACGAGGCGCGATACGAGTTGGGATCTTGGTACTACAGGAGCAAACGTTACAAAGAGGCGCTAAACTGGTTCTCTAACATAGATGGTGCTACTTTTGATGCTGAGCAACGCGCGGAAGTAGAATTTAAGCGCGCCTACTGTCTTTTTATGACCAATCGCCTCGGTGAGGCTTTCTCTATTTTTGGACAGGTCAAAGAGCAAGTATCTTATTTTCAAGCTCCTGCCACTTATTATTACGCTCACATAGCTTACACCCAAGGGCATTACAGTGCGGCGCTAGATAACTTCAAAAAGATAGACGCAGATCCGTCTTTTGCGCCCATTGTACCCTATTATATAGCCCAAATATACTACAAGCAGGAGCAGTATCGCCTTTTAGCCAATTATATAGCCCCGTTGGTAGATGAGGCGACCTCTAGCCGACAGTCCGAATTACAACGAATGCTCGGCGAAGCCTATTTTCATCTACGTATTTATGACTCCGCCAAATTGGTGTTAGATAAATATGCCAATCTGATAGGCGATCGAGCCTTGAGTCGTGATGATAACTATCTCTTAGGTATAGCAAATTATAAGTTGCAAAAATGGGAGGCGGCTGTTAAGTACTTGGAGCGAGTGCCTACGACAGAGGACTCTGTGGCGCAAAATGCTTATTACCATCTGGGCGACTGCTACTTGCACCTCGGGGATGGCGAGCGTGCTCAGAAAGCTTTGGGCTTGGCGAGTGAGTTAGGATATGACACTGTGGTACAGGAGGACGCGCTTTTTAACTATGCCAAACTGTTATACGAGCATCGTTATAACCCTTTTAGCGATGCAGTGGCGGCATTTACACGTTACATAACCTTATTCCCCAAATCCAACCGTATCGATGAAGCGTACACATACTTGGGGATGGCGTTCATGGCTACGCAGAATTATCAGGGGGCGCTAGAGGCTCTTTCTAAAATCGGGACGGTTAATGCCACTACGCGACGCGCTTTTCAGCGTGCCGCCTATTACCGTGGTGTGGAATATTACCAAGCGCTGAAATTTGCTAAAGCTGATACGCTCTTTGCCGTGTCATTAGATTATGGCGAGTTAGATAACATGTTGCGTGCCAAGGCGCTTTATTGGCGTGCAGAAACGAATTATCGCCTAGATCGTTATTCGGTCGCGGCTATGTTATATCGGCAATTCTTGACTGCGCCAGGCGCTTTTTCACAACCGCAGTATGAAAAAGTCCCTTATGATTTAGGGTACACCTATTTCAAATTGAAGGACTATGACCAAGCGGTCGCATGGTTTCGTAAGTTTGTTGATGCTACAAAACGAGATTCGCTCAGTTTGCTCACTGACGCTCTCGTGCGCCTCGGAGACTGCTTGTACATACAACGAAAGTATTGGCCTTCGATAGAATATTATCAGAAGGCGAGCCTTACGGGTGGTATCGGCTCTGACTATGCACTCTATCAGCAGGGGTGTGTCCTCGGTTTAGTCGCCCGACCCGAAAAGAAGATAGAGGTGCTCTCCACGCTGGGGGAACTTTATCCGACTTCGGTGTATCGGAGCAATGCTTACTTCGAGATTGCTGAAACCTATCACTTCTTAGATAAACTCCCTGCGGCAAAAGAGTACTACTGGAAGGTCGTTAACGAATTTGCGTCCAGTGCAAATGCGCCTTCTGCCTTGTTACAGATCGGGTTGGTGTGTTATGAGGAGGATGATTATGAGGGGGCAATAAAGAATTTGGAGCGTGTAGTGTCTGATTACGCGGGTACTCCGTCTATGCACGAAGCCATTGTTGCCCTTGAGCGCGTTTACCAAGCTAAGGGCGATGTAAAACCTTACCTTAGCTACTTGGAGAAGATCGGGCAGGCAGATCGAGTGTCGCAGGGACGCCGCGATTCGCTCTTTTATACAACCGCTGAGGCGCAATATATGGGCGCGCAGTATACACGTGCTCAAGTCTCTTTTGAAGAGTATTTGCGCGAATATCCTGAAGGTGCAGGGAGCTTGGCAGCGAATTTTTATCTCGCTGATTGTCTCCTGCGTGCGAATGACTCTGTAGCCGCCTTACCGCATCTTGAGGTCGTTATTGCACGTCAACCCAATGAGTTTTATGATCGGGCTTTGTACAAGGCTTGTAAAATATACGAACAGCAGAAAGAGTTGACTCGAGCTCTGGCGGGTTACGTCACTTTGGAGCGCGTCACCTCCGATGAGGTAATTCTCCAAGAGGCTCGTTATGGAAAATTGCGAATGGCGGTTCTTACGAAGGATGAGGAACACATAATAGATTATGCCAATGCCGTTTTAGCTGATGAGCGGATAGCGCCCGAGCGGCATCTTTTTGCCCGTTATCAGTTAGGGCTAGCGCTTTTACGTGCACAACGATATGACCAAGCGTACAATGCTTTTGCCCTAATCGGCAATAATACGGGAGCGGCCACGGGGGCTGAAGCACGATTTAGGATGGCGGAAATACGTTCTTTGCAAAAAGACTGGGCAAAGCTACAGGAGGAGGTCTTTGCCTTTGCACGAAAGAACACTCCCCACCAGTACTGGCTGGCGCGAGCATTTATACTCCTCTCAGACGGCTATCGGGCGCAAGACGACCTATTTCAAGCACGCGCAACATTACAAAGCATTCTGGCTAATTATACCGATAAGGAAGACGGAGTACTCGAGGAGGTGAATCAGAAGTTGGACGAGCTTAATCGAGAGGAAAAGGCGCGTGAAAGAGTCATCCCGACAGATACCATTCAGTTTAACTTTGCACGCTGAACGGAGGGGTTGAAATGAACGTAGTGCGGAAGTTTTGGTACGCAATAGTTTTATTGTTACTAGTGTACGACGCCACATGGGCGCAGGTGGATACTACGCAGCATTACCCCACAATGAACGTAGGGCAATCAAAAGTTGTGGAAGTGAGCCGCGTCTTCGATCCTTGGATCAGTGATGCTGGTAAGCTAAACTTCCTCCCGCAGTTAGACGACACGGTGGTCTCTACTCCAAAGTTTGAGTATCGTTTATTAGCACGCCCTTTAGTACGTCTTTTGCCCTTGCGCCCCATTCCGCCCGCTAAAATGGGACGAGAGCGTCTTGATAAGCTCAAACCATTCTATGCGAAACTAGGTTTTGGTAATAATTCTGCACCTATTGCAGAGCTTTTTTATTCGGGCGGACGCTCTGAAATGCTCACGTACTCTTTGAGTGCCAAGCATCGTAGTAGCTGGGGTAAGCTAGACTTGGCAGATATTAAGAATGTTAGCGTGCCGTATTCTAATACAGATATTGCTGCACATTTGCGAGGTACGCACAGACGGAATCGTTTCTCCTACCATGTAGGAGCTTTTTATCGTCATGGCTATTCGAGTTTTTATGGCGCGGATAACGTTACTCCGCTAGCTGTTGATACTCTGCGAAACGAACGCTTAAGTCGCCACAAGGGCGGATTTGAGTTCGATTTAGGTAGTACGCATTTAGACTCGTCGCATTTCCAATATAGATTACTGGGAGGCGTAGAAGGCTATTCTGATAATCAGACGAACAAGGAGTGGCATGCGCGCGTGGCGTTAGACGGTTATAAAGATCTAGATGGCTTCCGTTACGGAGGTACACTCCTTCTCAAGCATTATGGTTTGACGTTAGACGATAGAAAATTCCCCAATACCATTGCTTCGCTTGCGCCTTGGATTAAGCTTTATGGAGAGCGTTGGCGAGTTATTGCGGGTGTTAACCTGTTGTACGATGCGAACGATTTGCAGAGCGGGCTTCATATTTACCCCAAAGGGCACGTATCTTATGATATTGTCCGCCAGTATTTTGTCCCCTATTTTGAGTTAGATGGCACTCTAGAAGTTGCTGACCGATGGTCTGTATCGCAGCAAAACCCGTTTCTCGATCCGCGTACGAAAGTCTGGAATACCTCCAGAAACATGGAAATGAGGTTAGGTGCAAAAGGGCGCTTCAGTAATCGACTGGGCTTTAATCTGTACGCAGAGTATGCCTTAGTAGATAGTATGCGTTTTGACGTCAACGGAATCGGGCGCGAGGAGATAGCTCCTAGTCATTGGCAGCCAGTTTTGATCGCGCCGATGCAATCGATGTATGATCGAGTGTCAGAAACGCACATCCGAGGTGAACTCTTTTATACTATTGATACGCGTTTTGCGACGGGTGTACGTGCTGATTTTTGGAATTATACTCTCATCCGTCTGACTGAACCTTGGCATAAGCCTGCTTGGACGGGTACTATCTTCGCCAATTATAATTTGCGCGATAAAATCTATGCAGGAATAGATTTCACGCTCCTAGCACCACGTAAGGCGCGTGCAGCTAATGGTGACGCTATACAACTGGGCGTGGAGTATGAATTAAACCTACAGCTACGTTACCGGTGGAATAAAAACTTTTCTCTATTTACAGACTTCCGAAATCTAATACTACAGCGTACGTACGCATACCATTTGTACTCGCGGCATCGTCTGCAATTTCAGATGGGTATGATTTTGGAATTTTAAGACATTGTGATGGAAACTACCAGCCCGCAACTGAGTGTGATAGTGCCCGCATACAACGTGGAGAAATTTCTCGATAAGTGTCTGCTTTCTATCGCCAACCAATCTTTCACGGACTTCGAGGTAATTCTCATTAACGACGGCTCTACAGACAATACTTTGCAGATCTGCCGTGAGTGGACTGCACGCGATGCGCGCTTTAGGCTCATTGTTCAGGATAATATGGGGCTGGCTGAAACTCGGAATGTGGGGATTCGCGAATCGCATGCACCGCTGGTCATGTTTGTTGATTCAGACGACTATTTGGAACGCGATGCTATATCTGTTCTCTTACAAAATATGGAGCGTACGGCTGCTGACATATCAGTGGGGCGGTATATCGTAGAAGATTTACGTGGAAAACGAATAAAACGCCCCGCACAGTTAGGAGACGTGTGCCTGACAGGACAGCAAGCCTATGTCAAGATTCTTTTTGATCGAGAATTGAAATCGTATGCGTGGGCTAAGATATATACCAAGACGCTGTTTGAAGGAATAGAATACCCCAAGGGGCTACTGTTGGAGGATTATCTGACGAGTTATCTGCTCTTCAAGCGTGCCAAAACAATTGTTAGTACAAGCAAAGAGATTTACCACTACGTGCAGCAGCCCGAGAGTATCATGAAGAGCGCGTCGCGTAAGACTGCCTTGAATTTGGCGTTTATAGAGGGCGTTTATCACCGCTTCTGTGATGCAGAGAAGTCTAACCTGCTTACTAAAAGACAATTGGCGTTGTTCCGAGTGAAAACCACGCGTAGAATCCTGCGTACGTTGTTTAACTTAGAACGCGATGCAAGCGCAGAGCTCAATTCTGAGAAGCGAAACAAGTACTTGACCTATCTGGGGCACATTGTTCAGCAAGAGGTAAAGTCTGTAGACCTGAAAAAACTCTGGCGTATGACAGAGCCTAAAAAAATATTTTTAACCCTGTTTTATTGGAGATAACGTCAGAATGTTTGCGCAGCCTATAATAGACGATAGCACAAATACGATGGAACAAAGCAAGAAACCACACCTGAGCGTGATCGTGCCAGCTTACAATGTAGAGCTTTACCTAGATAAATGCTTACAGTCCATCTGTGACCAGACTTTTACTGATTTTGAGCTCATTCTGGTCAATGACGGCTCTACAGACAATACCCTCTCAGTTTGCCAAGCATGGGCGCAGCGCGATAAGCGTATTCGGCTTATTGATCAGAAAAACCAAGGACTGGCTGAGGTTCGGAACATCGGTTTGCGCGAGGCGCGTGCCGACCTCATTATGTTCGTGGACAGTGACGACTGGTTAGAGTTGGATGCGATAGAGGTCTTGCTCGAGTTGAAAAAGAGGCGTAACGCGCAAATTAGTGTGGGGCGTTTTGTAATGGAGGAAGATGAAGGGCAGAAATATGTTAAACATGTTGGGAATCGTGTTTTTACAGGACAACGTGCATATTTGCTGAACCTTTATGACCATAAATTGCGATCCTATTGTTGGGCGAAGATTTACGACAAATCTCTTTTTGACGGAATAGTTTATCCTGTTGGGCAATACCTTGAAGATTACAGTGTTACACATTTACTGTTTTTACGTGCACAGCGGGTTGCTTGTACTAACAAAACAGTCTATCACTACCTAATACGCAAATCAAGCATACTAGGAGACAAGTCGTTGTATGAAGTACGGACAGTAACTTATTTTGCAATATTAACCGAACGTCTTAAGCATGCGCGAACTGAAGGTCAACTAACTGAACGTGAGTTTACTCTTCTACGTATGAAATTTATTCGCAGGATAATACGCACTTTTTGGAAAGAACGCCCAAAGGGATACTATATGCCTGGTACAAAGGCTTTGGAAAGTCTCATGGACTTTCTTGCTTTTGCGTGCGGAGAACCCGTGCAAGAATCTGATTTTAAGCGTATATATGCTTGGACTAGACGAAAGAAAATTACTACTCTCTTATTTGGCAGATAAGATTTTTAGAAACTGAACGTGCAACGAGAAGTCGCCCTTGGTGTCAAACGTTTGTTTTGGGCTTAGACGGTCCCTTTAATGTGTTGTACTGTTTTGTTTTGTACGTAATTCCGAATCCGTTTATCTTGCTCCGCTTATGCCGCTTTCTTTATTTGCGACAGATTTAGATGGAACTTTGCTCAATAGTTCTAGCAAGATCTCGGTGTACAATAAAGAGGCGTTGGAACGCTGTGCCGAGCGCGGCATTGTACGTGTTGTGGCTACAGGACGTTCGTATTACTCTGCATTACGTGTATTAGACGAACAGACGCCCATAGATTATCTGGTTTTCTCCTGTGGGGCGGGCGTCTTGCGTTGGAGCGACCGTGAGCTCCTCTATAAAAAGACCTTCACACAAGAGGTTGCTACCCAGATAGGAGAATTACTCTCCCAGAAGAAGCTCGCCTATATGGCGCATACCCCCATCCCCACAAATCATCTCTTCTGGTATGACGATGCAGGACAAGCCAATAATCTGGATCTGCTAGCACGAATTGCACATTACGATGAGTGTGTTTTGGGACGCGTATGTGCAGAAACATTTCTTAATGGGCTTACCCAGTTTTTGGTAACCACGTCGTGCTCAGAGACGGAGTTTGAGCAGCTAACCCACTATTTTTCACCTTATGCCGAAACGGTTCGTTCCACTTCGCCTTTTCTTGCTTCGTATAATTGGTTAGAATTATTCCCGAAGGGGGTTAATAAGGGTACTGCGTTGTTGTGGCTTTGCAAGGAACTCGGCATAGCTGGAGCTAATGTTGCAGTTGTTGGCAATGATTATAACGATCTGGCTATGTTAGAAAACTTTGCCGCTGCGTACGTGGTTAGTAATGCTCCTTTGCCTTTACGCGAGCGCTTTAAGGTGGTTGCATCGCACGATTCTGATGGCGTTGCCGAAGTTATTGCTACGGAGTTATAAATAGGCAGCATTCGTAATAAAACGCACAACGCGCCACTGCTCTCCTCTTGTTTCATTTTGTGCATTTCCAATTAAAAATTCCTACCTTTGCTAAAGGTTTAATAGGCTTGTGCTCGCTCGGGTACAAAGCCCGTTTTTTTTATGTTGTTTAACGAGTTAAGGAATACTAATGGCGGATTACATTTATCTCACCC
>CAJPTS010000071.1 GCA_905373625.1 Bacteroidia bacterium | reverse complement strand
CACAACATCCCCTTCTAAAATGAAAATTTTCCGCGGACTTTTGCAACACCCCCTTTTTTTATGTATTTACATTTATAAAACGAGGAAATATGTACGACGTGAAAAGCGCAGCTTTGGCAGCAGTGACTGCTATGCAAAAAGACGGAATTATTCTTTACCCCACTGATACTGTCTGGGGACTTGGTTGCGATGCGCGCAGTACCAGTGCAATAGAAAAACTATATGAAATAAAGCAGCGCCCTCATGCCACGAGTATGCTAGTGCTGGTTGAAAGCAGGACGCGTCTGGAAAATCTTGTCGGTACGTTACCTATTTGGGTCGTCTCTGAGTTAAATGCTGCAGAACGACCTACCACTATTATTTATCCAGAGGTAAGAGGTGTTAATCCCAGTCTGTTAGCCTCAGACGGTAGTTTAGGGATTCGGTTAGTGACGCACGAGCTATGCAGTGCTATAATAGCTGCACTAGATGCGCCTCTTGTTTCAACTTCGGCTAATTTGTCTGGGCATGCCACACCAGCTCGCTTTGCTAGTATAGAAACATGCATCAAAGAACGTGTAGATTGGGTTGCTCCAGAAGTGTTTGATACCGCTCACGGCAAACAAGGCTCGCGTATCTTGAAAATTGATGGAACGCATTTCGTAACTATACGCGACTAATGCGCTGCCCTCTAAATCGTTTTCTCGTACTGCCGCCCAAAATCATTGTACTACGATTAGTAGCCATATTCGGGTGAAAAACGCCGCAGACGTTTTGCCTCCGAACTCATTTGTTCTATTGTAGTGAGCAATTTCGTACGGTCGCGGCTCAACGTGCCTTCCAGAGGGAGAGAGTTAGATACATGATTACTGCGGAATATCGTTCCTTCCAGCTCCAACGCTGCAATAAACGTGTGTAATTCTTGCAGTACGTCGTAGGTATCTAGGGGCGTGAAATTGCCCCCGAAGCAACTGCGATATGCTTCTAAGCCGCGGGGTAGAAAAAGGGTAAGAGTAGAAAGAAACTTCGGCTGAATAAGGTTCAGCAATGTGGCAGACCCCTGAGCATGCTCCACTGTATGTTCTTTGCCCCCAAGGCCTGAGATAATCATGACGGAGGTTTGAATACCCGCAGCATGTGCTTTATTTATTGCTTTCACTATACTGGCGCGCGTTTCGCCCTTGTGTATAGCCTTCAACAAATAATCCGAACCAGTTTCTACGCCCACGTATAGGAGCGAGAGTCCCAACTGTCGCAGCGCTTGCAGTTCGGTGGTGGTTTTACTCGCGATATCGCGCGGTAATGCATACGCAGAAATACGATGTAAAGCAGGGAAATAGGTGTGGGCGGTCTCTAATATGGAATGCAACCGTTCGTACGAGAGTACAAAAGCATTGCCATCAGCCAAAAACAACTTGCGGACGTCTGGCATGTATTCGGAAAGCAAGCGCAGATCTTTCTCCACTTCCAGAGCTTCTACCACGCGGAAATATTTCTTGCGGTACATGTCGCAAAATAGACACTGATTCCACGAGCAGCCTAACGTGACTTGTACGATGGCTGAATTTGCCTCGCTGGGCGGTCTGTAGAGCGGTTCGTTGTAGAGCATTCTAATGCTTTGTGATTGAATTATAATGCTAGGTAATGATAAAATCTGAAATGCTCGCTAAATAACACCAATTGGTTTGTATACTGTGATATACGTCTGTAGCTCCGTCTGTAGAGCGTAGTATAATTGTACAGAAAAACGTATCTTTGCAATAGAGAGAGGATGTGAAAGTGTCGAGCGAAGAGAGGTGGAAAGCGTTGGCGCTGTTGGAGAGCAACGTAGAACGATTGTTGTCGCACGATAGGGAGTTGGTCAAGCGTGTCAAAGCGCTTGAGCAGGAGAACCAGACGTTACAACAAGAGCTTCTACAAGCCAAAGAGGGGCTCGCCGTCTCCGAAGAAGGACGACGGATTCAGTCCGCGGCCGTTGCGCTGGGAGCTACCAATACGGATTCGCAAGAAGCTAAGAAGCTCATCTCTCAGGTGTTACGGGAAATAGAAGCTTGTATTGCGTTACTACAGACTTAAGAGTCGTACATTATACGAGGAGCGAATAATGGCAGAGGAAACGCTAAGGTGTCAGGTCGGGCGCGTGACTTTCAAGATCACTAACGATAATGCCGAGCGTGTACGCATTATAGTGCGTGCTGCCGAACGCCTCAATGTCTTGTTGAGGGAAAAGAAAGGGGATCCCACTACTCCTTTTTTTGCCGACGACGAGCAGGTTATTACTTACATAGCCCTCGAGCTCATGTCTATCCAACTGTCTCAGGAAGAGCAGGAAATGAAGGAGAACATGGCGGAGCGGATCGGGGTGCTAAATAATCGTATAACCGAGATTCTTAACGACTGAGGTGCGTACGTTGTTTATATAGGACATTCTATAGCCCGTTGCCGTGCTGTTTGCATACGCGGAACTCGACATTGAAAGCGTATTGGGTAGAGATTAGTTGTACCAATGAGAGGCCTATTTACCCCTCGCGTCCGTGAGGTGGGATTCTAGCAATAGGACATTGGACCTCAGAAGTACACAGCCAGCCCATCCGTATATTTTGGAGTTCCTAGCTGTTGCCAGCTACGGTGCGGGCTCTTTGTTTATATGAAAAGTTTGGAAGAAGTATGTTAATTGTATGGATAATCGTGACCGTGCTCGTGTCACTCGCCATCGGGTTTGGGGGGGCGTACTGGCTACTGGGCAAACTGTTGCGAGAAAGAAATGAGCGCATGATTGCGGAGGCAAAACTGGAAGCCGAGCGCATACATGCTGAAAAAATTGAGAAGGCTGACGCGCATTTTCAACGTCTAAAAAGCGATTTCGAGTCCAAATCGCGAGTGAGAGAAGAAAAGCTCGCTAACGCCGAGAGAGATTTGAAACAGCGAGAAAATAATTTGCGGAATCAACAGACAGAGCTACAGAAAAAGCGGAAGGAGCAAGAAACGCAAAAGGCCTCGTTAACCGCGAAGATGGAGCACTATGACGAGTTGTGTAAGGAAACCGAAAGTTTGAAAGCGCAGCACATCAGCCGGATGGAAGAGATCGCGGGGCTGACGGCTGATGCGGCTAAAGAACAGCTCGTGCAGTCCATGAAGGTTGAGGCGCAGCGTGAAGCTATCAACTATAAGTCAGACATCATAGAAGAAGCAAAGCTCAATGCGAATAAGGAGGCAAAGCGCATAATAGTTCAGTCTATACAGCGCCTTGCTACGGAAACCGCAATAGAAAATGCCGTATCTGTATTTCATATTGACTCGGACGAAGTGAAGGGTAAGATTATCGGACGTGAAGGACGTAATATCCGCACATTGGAAGCGGTTACGGGCGTAGAATTGATTGTAGATGATACGCCAGACGCCATAGTCCTCTCGGCGTTTGACCCTGTGCGTCGCGAAATTGCGCGTCTTTCGCTTCACCAGTTGGTGCAGGACGGACGTATTCATCCCGCACGTATAGAAGAGGTAGTGGCTCGTGTAACAAAACAACTGGAAGAGGAAATCCAAGAGACGGGGAAGCGTACAGTAATAGACCTTGGCATTCATCCGTTGCACCCCGAGCTGGTGCGTATGGTGGGACGCATGAAGTATCGTTCTTCCTATGGGCAGAACCTGTTACAACACTCACGAGAGGTGGCGAACCTTTGTGCGATCATGGCTAGTGAGTTAGGACTTAATGCCAAGTTGGCTAAGCGTGCAGGACTGCTTCACGACATCGGTAAGGTCCCCGATGAAGAACCCGATTTACCACACGCTCTCTATGGTATGAAGCTCGCCGAGGAGTATAAAGAGAAGCCCGAAGTTTGCAATGCGATTGGTGCACACCATGATGAAATTGAGATGACGACTCTCATTGCGCCCATTGTACAGGTATGCGACGCTATCTCGGGTGCTCGTCCCGGTGCACGTAGGGAGGTGGTAGAAGCGTACATCAAGCGTCTGAAAGATATGGAGACCTTGGCGTTATCATATCCCGGGGTGGAAAAAACGTATGCAATACAGGCAGGACGCGAGTTACGTGTCATTGTTGGGAGTGAAAAGATGGATGACCAAGCATCGCAGCGACTAGCGCTGGAAATAGCAGGTAAGATACAAGAAGAAATGACCTACCCAGGACAGGTAAAGGTCACGGTGATTCGAGAAACACGTGCTACGGGAATTGCTAGGTAGCTCCTAACATCAGAATTTATTAAGTATTTGAAAAGAGGTGTTGCCGAATAAGCTTCACCTCTTTTTTGTAGGCAACAAGTCTTGTGTTTGTATGCCCAATGTAAGAATACTGATAATCTGTATATTGTGGCGTTTTTCATAGTCATTAATCCTCAGCAAGAGAGGTGTTAGTAATATGCTTAGAGTAACCATTCTGTTTTTTGCCCTCTTATTTAGTGCTTTGGTGCTTAGTGCTCAAGAAGCCGTCTTGCAGCGCTTACATATAGAAGAACCGATGTCAGTGGAATTGCAGCAGCGACTTACGGCTGGCGGAATAGAATTATTAGAATACATCGGGGGAAGAGATTACGTGGTGCGTGTCTCCTCTACGAGTAAAAAAATGCGGAGCACGGTTGGTAAACTTGGTTCTTTCTCGGTAAAGGAGAAAATTGCTCCTGCTATTCTTGCCACGCAGACGCAACAACTCACCGTGCGCCTCTTTCTCGTACCGCATACGCCCCTGCCACGTGTACGTAGCAATATAGAAACGCTCGGAGGAGTGTATTGGGCGTATGATTCGTTGCTTTGTGCAGTGCGTTGTACAATCGCAAGAGAGCGCCTAGAGGAACTCGCAAATTCGGATGATGTACTCTGGGTGCACCCATTACCTCGACTGAAGAAAATAAATGATAAGGACGGGAAATTGATGAGCGATGTGCCACTCGTGCAGCACGGAGACTATGCTACAGGTTTAGATTTAACGGGACGAGGGGTTCGTATAGGCATCTGGGACGAAACAATTGATCCGCACCCCGATCTGCGCGATAAAATCTCAGTACAAGAGACCAGTTTAGCCAGTACAGGGCATGGCACTCACGTGGCGGGGATAATACTCGGAGCAGGTTTCCTTAATGAAGAGGCGCGAGGTATGAGTCCGCAGGCGCGTGCATGGAACTACAATTTTAAGTTCCAAGATGCCGAGCGTGATGACTGGGAGGAGGTGCAGGAAGCATACCAAAAGCATCACTTCTCGCTTACGAACAATTCCTATGGCATAGCATACGAGGAGGACGATTGCTCTGATTATGAGCAAATGGTTTATGACTACGATGCTCCCTTTGACTTGATCGCAAACCGATACCCGCAGCTCACACACGTGTTTGCAGCGGGAAATGAACGCAATGAGAAAAAGTGTCTTCATAAGTACAACAATGGGTATGGTTCATCGCCCAGTCGGGGGAAGAACCTGATTTACGTGGGTGCTATTACTGCCGACAAGAAAATGACCGCCTTCTCTGCTTGGGGTCCAATGGATGACGGACGCCTCATTCCTACTGTTGTGGCTCACGGCGCAAACGTATTGAGTGCAGATCAAGGACAAGGCTATCGGCGTCTCTCGGGTACGTCTATGGCGTGTCCTGCCGTAACGGGACAGTTGGCGCTTGTCACTGAGTACTATGCTCGTCTGAACAATAACGAGATCCCTCGTAGCGATCTTTTGCGTGCCTTGCTGGCGAATACAACAGAAGAAATCTACCCCGAAGGTCCAGATTATGCCACGGGATACGGTCTGGCGAATACGGCAAATATGATTGAAGTACTACGCGAGCAGCAGTATATTCTAGGGCAATGTGATTCGCAGGGTGCGATACAAGACCATGAAATCTTTGTCCCCGATGGGGTTAAGCGTGTGCGTGTCATGTTGGCTTGGAATGACGCTGTCACTCTGAAACCGTATACATGGGGCGAGAAAGCTCTGGTTAATGATCTTGACTTGTGCGTTCAGAACGGCGATACAAAGATCCTACCATGGGTATTAGATCCTGCGCATCCGAGTCTTATGGCTACACGGGGCGAGGATCACCTAAATACCATGGAACAAGTAACCATAGCATCGCCAAAACGTTTGCTTAAGATCTCGGTAAAAGCTACAGCCTTACCTAAACCGAGCCAACCCTATGTATTAGTATGGTACTTTGAGCGGGAGACTGATCCCGTCTTTTTGTTGCCGCGGGTAGGAGAACGTTTGGGGGAACATTTCACAGTCAAAATGAAGGGGCTACAAACGCCCGTACGCCTCCGCATATTAAATAAGCAGGGGAATACTCTTCTATTTCAAACGTTACAAAAACTTACCTACGAGGTGGTTCTGCCCTTGACACAGTCGGATACCATCTGGTTGCAAGCTACCGATCAGATGGGGCGAATGTTAACCTCCAGACGATTTGTGCGTCTTCCCGTCCCAAAACTCACGAGTATAGAAAATTCTACTTCAATACCTCATGCGGTTAAGGTCTCGTGGCAGAAGATAAATATACCGCATGCGTCATTCCAATATAGCATCTGTATAGCTTGCAGTGCTGATGATAATTGGCAAGAGATCGGGCGTGCTACATCTGAATCTACATCCTATGAAATTCCACCTGAACAACTTTTTGGAGCAACGCAAGTGGCCGTCGCCGTACGAGTAGTGCAGGGCAGGGCGCAAGGGCGGCTCTCGCAAGCGTTGTTTACGCGCTTACTCCCGCCACGTACCGATGCTACGGTTTCTACCTTGCTCTCTTCATACGCAAGTATACGTATGACAGATGTTGCCAATCAGACTCTGGAGGAGGGAGCTACCGTGCAGGTCAATGCAATGGTGAATCTTACGATACATACGGTGGCGGAGAGAAAGCTTAAGAAATTGCTTGTAAACGGCGAAGAAATACTCTTTACGCCCGCGGACGATGGATATTACACTGCTGCCTTCAAAATCCCCACAAAAGGGCTTTATCGCAATTTTTGCTTTGAGACACAAACAGAACCAGATGACCTCCCAACTCATGCTATTACGCTGCATTATGATGTCGTGACAAATTTGGGCTTGCAAGTAAAAGAAGAGGGTATTTTGCGTAAACCGTTACAAAAGTTGCGGCGCGATACTTGGCTTTCTTTTCAATGCGAAGAAAAGGGTACAAAGCGTCCAGTTTATTTCATGGTAAATGGCGTTCGTCTTGATGGGACGTATAACGGCAAAACGTTAGAAGCGAAGTATCACCTCTCGTCTGCTTATGATAAGTCTGAACTTCACATTGATTGTGCTTATACAGAGCTGCCCGCTGTTTTATTTGCGGCAAATGTATATGGGACGGAGAAAAATGTGAGTGTAGAATATACATCAAACGGTGCGCCCATACTCCCTAACGATATGTGTGCGCGAGGAGAAATTCTCTCCATCCGAGTTCTACCTATTGCGGCGTTAAGTGTGGAAAAAATCTTGTGCAACGGATCTGTCTTAGAGCTAGATGAGCACGGCGATGCCTATGTGGCTGAATATTTAGTGCCCACATCAGAAGATGTTACCCGTGTACATGCCGAGATTTACTTGGAAGACGCTCCGACAGGTTTAAGCGAGACGTGGGCTGCGACGGTGCAAGTGACTCCTAATCCGTTTGCAGACAGGTTGAGAATTGAGAATAACGATTTATACAACGGGAGTTATACCCTATATACTGCCTTAGGGCAGTGTGTGCGTACGGGAAGTCTGTGTAACAAAGAAGTGATAGTTAGCACAGCCGATCTCCGTGCAGGTCTTTATATCCTTCGTCTTGTAGCCCCTTCGGGAGAAACAAAAACTTTCCGTCTGGTAAAAGAATAGTGCGATGTGCTACCAATACTATTAATGCACGAAAAAGCCCCAAACTGGACTTGCGAAAAAAGAGCACACAACTAGTTTCTCGGGTCGTTGCCCCAGCCAAGCTTATCGCGGAGGGCGTTGTAGAAATTTTTCTCGCGGAAACGTACTAAAAACACTTCAATGGGGCTTCGTGTAACGCGTACATCTATAGTACCCGTAAATTGATATTCTTGGGCGTCTATACCGACAATGAGGGGCACTTCCTTGTCGCGGCAGCGTACACGCATGTGGATCTCAGAACTATCTGCTAGTACCAACGAACGGGTATACAAACTGTGGGGCGATATGGGCGATAGGAGTAGCACATTGGCTAGTGGCGAGACTATAGGACC
>CAJPTS010000070.1 GCA_905373625.1 Bacteroidia bacterium | reverse complement strand
AGACATTCCCGAGTGGGCGTATGAAGGCGATAATCTCAAAATGAACCTTTCTTGGTTCGATGGTATTGCGTGGGAACAGGTGAAACGCCTACTTGATGCGCAAGGCGTGACTTACAGGACGCCTTCCGAGTTCTCGCATAGTGTAGAGATTGTGGCAAAACGCGAAGCAATTCTTGCACTGGCAGAGCATGAGGCAATTTCGTTTGTTCGGTATACGACTCCCCCCATGGAGGTTGAAAATTTTGAAGGTGCACACATCAGTGGCGCATTCACCCTTCGTACACCTACAGCACTAGGAGGGCGTGGACTTACAGGGCGTGGTGTTCGCATTGGTATTTGGGACGGCAATGTGGCAGACCACGTAGATTACGGTAAGCGTGTTCACCGTAAAGAATTTGAGTTGTCTGTATTGTCCTCGAGTGCTCACGGGATGCACACGACGGGAACAATTCTGGGGAGTGGTTTACGTAATGAAAAACACCGTGGGATGGCTCCAGAGGCTGAAATCTGGACTTATAACTTCAATATGCAGTCCAACGGTTTGACAACAGAGCAGGAGATGTATTTGGCTGCAATTGAAGAAAAGATCTCGCTGACCTCCAACTCCTACGGGATGAATATGAAGAATATATGTGGCACGAAGCGGATTTTGAATTACTCGTACTTGGGGCAACCGAATCTTGACCTCCTTGCCTACGTTGTGCCTACGTTAACGCATGTCTTTTCGGCAGGTAACTCTCAGGGGGCATGTGGTTGGAAATATAGTCACGTTTCCAATTACGGGAAGAACATAATCTCGGTAGCAGCAGTGAAGCCTAACGATCAGATCACGACCTTCTCGAGTTTTGGTCCGCTATTGGATGGACGTATGTTTCCTATCATTAGTGCTTTGGGGGCAGGCGTATGGTCTACTGTAGATATGCAGTCGTATTGGCAGATGGACGGAACGTCAATGTCTTGTCCGACCGTTACAGGGCATTTGGCGCTCCTTACACAACGCTATAAAGAGTTACATGGAGGTGCAATACCTTATAACTATTTTTTGAAGGCTCTTATAGCTAATACAGCGCGCGATGCTGGCAATCCTGGTCCTGACTACAAGTATGGTTTTGGCTTGCTAGATGGCGTGGCGGCAATTACTGCCATGGAAAACAACTGGTACAAAATGGCTGTACTCCCCAAAGGCGGTGCTCCACAAACTATAAAGATTGCAGTACCTGCGGGCGTGAAAGAGCTCCGTGTAATGCTTTGTTGGAACGACCCTGTGGCAGATAAGGAATATGCTACGGGCGAGAATCCGATGATTAATGATCTCGACCTAAGTGTAACCGCGAACGGTACAACGCATCTACCACTTACACTAGATGCCAAGACACCAGATGAACCTGCAGTCGAAAAAGAAAATAAGCTAGACAACATCGAGCAGGTGGTATGGAAAATGCCCGCAGCTGGAGAATATACAATACAGGTATCGGGAGCTGTAAATCAGGAAGATGAACAATCTTACGCTATTGTATGGTATTACGATAAGAAGCAACCTGCCATTACAGCGCCATTAGAAGGCGAAGTTTATACTCCAGATGAAAAAATCTGGTTGCGCACGGAGAATCTGCAAGCTCCGTTGAAAGTAGAGCTTTCGGTAGATGGCGGTGCATCCTATAATCCAATTGATGGAACATACGATGCTTGTGCACTACTCGAACCGTTAGGTCAGTATGGAGTAAGTAAAGCCGTACTCCGAGTAACAGATCGTGATGGCAATGTACTTCAGTCGGGTACATTCAGTATCATGTCGCAAGTAAAAGCAGTAAAGTTAACAGCTCCCGCATGCGGCACAGACGGTTGGAAGTTAACGTGGAAAAGGGCGTTTGATGCAGAAAAATATGAAATTCTGAAAGCCGATTTTGATGCGGAAACGGTAGAGGTAATAGGCGAGACTCCTAAATCGCAACGCAACTTTGTGATTCCGAGCGATAAAGTCAATAAAGGTCGTAATCTATTCTCGGTGCGTGCAGTTTCCGCTGATGGTGTACGTGGAATTAGGAGTGTAGGCGAGGTGCAAGAAGCTGCGTATTTACCAGCCCTTACGGTAGATAACTTGCCATACTTTGAAACCTTTGTTGGGTGGCCACTGAAAACAGGGCATGTAACAACAGGGAAAAATCTGGACTTCCGCCCTGTAGAATCATTACCAGAACTGCGTTTGCCTTTTGATTCTCATATATTGGCATGGGCTGGGAAAATGGAGCCTGACAATTGGGACGATCCTTTTGCAGAACGTAAAAATATCGGAGAATTGAGCATTTGCGAACTCGATTTGACGGGGCTTGAGGACGGTACTGAGATACAACTCTTTGCTCATACCTTGCTATTAAAGGCAGACGAAGATCCTACTGGTTCGCAGTTGCGTTTGTTAGTCAACGGTGAAGAGCATCCCGATGTGATGGGGCGTAAGCGTATTATCGGTGATGGTGAAGAACGACGCCTATGTTGGGATTTGTCCAAGTTTGTTAAGCAGAAAGTATCGCTAACGTTCGAGGGTGCAATGAAAACCTCTGATGATGGGGTAGCCATAGTAAGCTATCGTATCATCAAGAAGACGGTGCTCTCAGACGTAGGGGTTGCTTGGGTTAATGATCCCGAGATTAAGGCAGAAGCTAATTTGCAAGAAAGAACCATTCGTTTTGACGTGCAAAACTACTCGTCGAAAGATTTGAAGAATGTACCCATCTCGGTTGAAGTGGATGGCAAGCTCATTTATTCCGAATCGCTTGAGTCGTTGAAACCTTTTGAAGACCGCATCATTACATGTAAACACAATTTCTACAGCAAGGATGCGCATAAGTTCCGTGTAGATATTCATGTAGACTGTGATGACGATGCCAATCCGTATAACAACGATGCTGCATTTGAGGTATACAATCTGGGCGACATCATCGCTATGCCCGAGATCCAGTATATCAATGTCATGGGCATGATATTCCCACGTGTACCCTTTGAGAAGGTGACGCTAAGTGGCAATAAGCTATTTACAGATGGGCGAGGAGAACTAGAGCCATACTATCAGCGTGAACGAGCAGTATTGCAAATAAAGCCAGAACATGAAAATGGACTTGTGCAGATTATCTTCCGCAAGCTTGCTCTGGCAAAATACGACACACTCTATGTGTTTACAGGCAATGTACCCGATAACCTCAATGTAGATCTTGCACATCCGTCGCTTGTACTTGCAGGAGAAAGTACTGAGCCACTAACCCTAATTTCCGAGGCGCGCAACGGGGCTATTACTTTTGCATTTAAGGCTGAGAACCCGAAGCCTGGCGATGGTTGGATAGCAGATGCTTCGGAGATTTTGATGGTGAATACGCTAGGCATTAGCGAATTTAAGGAAATGCCTGGTAAAGATGCTACGCATAGTAAGCTGGAAGTAACGATTCAGAATTTTACACCTGCTCCGATCTATAACGCACCGTTATATATTACGACCAATGATGAATTGCAGCGCTTCGAGATACCTGTACTAAAAGCTAATAGCGCTACGACCTTTACCCTACCAGAAGAGATCGATGTTACGCCTCCCGTACGTGTACTGCTAGTTGCTGAGCTTGCCAAGGATGGTAAGATGGAGGATAATCGGAAGGAGCTCCTGATAGAACGTGACCCATTATGGAATGGTGGCGGAAAGATAAAGACGCCCGCGACGCTCTACATGACCAAGGTTTATGCCGTAGGGGAAAAGGATACGATAGCTATGACGCCATCTGCACAAATTCTTTACTTATCTGCAAAAAAACTACCACTCTACATACAAAGCAACAATATGCTTGGGCTACGTCTGTCGGCTTTACCGAACGAGACTCAACTCCCTGCTAGTGTGCGTGTTTGGATAGATCTCAATAAAGATGGACTTCTGGATGATACTAAGGAAGCTTATACGGTGGCACTTCAGAAAGACGAGGCATCGTATATAGTGCCTATAAATAGTTCGACTTTAACAGAAGTAGCGGCAGGTGAATACCGTATGCGCTTGATGCTTGCGAAGGATGAAGACTACCCGAAGTTTAAGGAAGGTAAGGAGATAGAGTGGGGAAGTGTAGTAGATGTTACTGCTGAACTCAAAGAGGGAAGAAGTCCGAGTGATTATGAGTTAGCCTTGGTTCGTTTTGCCGATCTAAAATCGGGGCGTACGCTTTCTACGGAAACGCCTATTAAGATAAAGGTACGTAACAATGGGCTTGCTCCGATAACAAAGATTGCCCTTACTTGTACAGTAGATGAGAAGACAACTTTTGATGAAGAAGTCTCGTGCAACATTGCCGTACGCGCAGAGGAGATAGTAGAGTTGTCGCACAAGGTAGATTTCTCGGCAGAGGGGAAACATACCCTACGCGTAGCGCTGAAAGAGCCTGACGGCAATACGGCTGATAATGAGGCTAAAATCACTGTTTACAAAATCCCTGCAAAGACTTCAGATCTCTACAGTTTGAAGTTTGTAGGAGTTGAGGGCGAGGGGGTTCTGCTACAGAATGTGGCTACCGAGATTGAAAATCATGGTACCATAGAAGGTTGGTGGCGACTAGACGAGCCGCAAAGTTGCGCTTTTGCCGATGGTGGTAGGGCGGGGATTTGGATGGCATCGTTAGTGAATAATCCGAATTTTAGAGACAATACGCTTGTGTTTATGGCGGGTATCAATGGTTTGTTTGCCAGCTTAGATCCGTGTATAGTACCAGGAAAGTGGCAACATATTGCAGCCACGTTCTACCAGACTATGGCATCAGGTAGTCCCGAAACTTGGGTTACTGTGTATGTGGATGGTAAACATATCCCGATGCGTTCTATGGGCTTTGATGGGTTCAAATTGCGTCACCTCGGTTTGAATGTGGATATGAAAGGCGAAAATGCCATGTTCCGTGTTTGGAAGAAGCAACTCGAAGAAGCCGATGTAGTGGCCAATATGACCAAAAGCGTTCGTCAAAGTGATGGGAAACTTCCCGAAGACTGCTTGGGTGAGTTTGTATTTACCGAAGGACACGGAGTGACGTCGGCATCGGGCGATGAACGTTTTGCGCTCATTGTTTCTAAGCGTGACAATATCTGGCAGAAGATTGAAAATCTGGTTAGTAATGTTTCCGTTGAGGGACAACTAATTCCCGCCGAAACGGTTGCTAAGAACGAAGTAAAAGTTACCATGGCATCCGATTTCAATGCTTTCAGCAATGTGAAAGTTAAATTTGGTTTCTTCTGGCCAGGCGCGGTTGTTACTCAAAATGGAAACGTCGTTACGGACGATACGGAGCTTGACTTCTCGTCTTCTACTGAACACAAGCTCGCCTTCAAAGTAAAATATGATGCTTTGTTCGGAATGCCAATTGAGCAAGATGTAACGATCCAACTTGTGAATGATAAGTCGGGGGCGTGCAATCTGATGGAAATTGCCATGCCGAAGGCGAAGAACCCTGGCTTGAAAGATGAGCTCTCGGAGAACAACCCGAAACAACTTCTTGTATGGGAGGTGGAAAGTGAGTCGGCAATGAATCCTTTCAATCCGAAGAATGCAAAGATTGTGGTAAAAAAGATCTCGGATAATGCCAAATTGTATCGTGGTGACGAAGAATTGGTAATGAGCGCTGAAGGCGTAGAGATTGAGGCAGATATGAACACAGCATTGAAGTTGCGTGTGGTGGCTCAAAATGGACGCGACGCGAAATTCTATACCATTCGTTTGTCTATGGCGCAAGAGATAACATGGGGGAGCGATAAATTGGTATACCCATTCTCGGGAACGCCCATCAAATTGGATGCAACAGCGTCCTCTGAGCTTCCTGTAAGCTACTATAGTTTAGATCCTTCGGTAGCGACGGTCGATGCGCAAGGCAATTTGGTAACGGGCGCAGTGGGTACAACTACAATTGTGGCTGAGCAAAAGGGGAATGAGTTATACAAGGTCGCTGAGAAGAAACAGCGCGTGGTAGAGGTAACTCGTGTACCCCTCACGATAAAGATGAAGGATGCTACAATGGCACAGGGAGAGCCTCTCCCCGACTTTGATTTTGAGTATGAGGGCTTGCAGTTTGACGATACTGAAGATCAATTTGATGCCACGTACGAAGTGCGTCTGAAGGATGGTAAGGTTTGGAATGAAACTCTCCCCGCATTAGCACCTGACGAATATGTAGTAGCGCCAGCCAATTATACTGCTCCATACCCGTTGGGGAGTTATATGGTAACGCGTGAAAACGGAAAGCTGACGGTAACTGCACCGCAATTGCCTGCCACAACATTTGTTGTTACGGATGAAGATAATGCACCGTGTCCTGATGCAAAGGTATTATGCGACGGTGTAACATATTCTTTGGGGGCAGACGGAAAAGTGGTGGCGTACTTAAAGCCAGGAAAGTATCAGGTTGAGGTATCGAAGGCAGGATATGAAAGCGACTGGAAAGATTTTGTAGTGGCGAATGTTCCGCAAACGGTCGAATTACAGCTCTTGAAAGAGATATTTACGCTTACATATACAACAGACGAACATGGTGTAATTCTGGGTAAGGAGGCACAAACAGTAGCACTTCACTCTAACGGTGAGCAAGTCATTGCTGTCCCGAAAGATTCGCAGCACCGTTTCAAAGAGTGGTCAGATGGTGTAAAGACGGCAGCACGTACGGAGATGGATGTGCAAGCCAGTCTAAACCTTAAGGCAACGTTTGAAGAGTTCTTCTATACGTTAACCTATAAAGTCTCTGATGGCGGAGAGTTTGAAACTACGAACACAGAACAACAGGTGGCTTATGGTGGAAATGCGACTCCTGTTAAGGTAAAGGCGAAAGAAGGGTATATCTTTATGGGATGGACAGATGGCAACACGGAATTGATGCGTACCGATCTCAATGTAAAGGGCGATCTGAGTGTGACAGCGGTCTTCTTGAAGCCTTACAGCCTAGCATGGAAGGACAATTTTGAGCGTGGTGCTTCTATTGAGCAAGGTTGGAATTATGACAAGCCCGCTACAGGACGAGGTTGGGGATTATTGGCAACAAAGATGATCGCTAGTGTAAAGAATCCTAGTGGACATGTACTTGCTATAGTGCCTCTCTATGAATCTCCACGACCTGAATATACGAATTGCTGGGTAGCGTCACCGTGGTTCTCATTAGAAGATAAGGTCGCCGCTACCACAAAGTTGATTCTGAGCTACGTGTGCCATGTGAAGACATCGGCTGGGCATACGTCAAAGCTTCAGTACAGCTTCGAGGATGATGTTTGGCATGATGGTGCAAATGTGGAAGGCAAGGCAGTGACTAAGCAAGAAAAGTTTGAATTAGACCTTGCAACACTAGGCGCACACTCACGTATTCGTTTCCGTTGGGTATTTGGTGGTTCAAATACTTATACTTACCTCGCATTGGATGACATCGAAGTTAAATTCGACGTTGCGGCACACGAAGTACAGCGTTATTTTGCGGGCGAACACGGGCATATCAAACAGGAAGGTAACGAGGCGCTATTATCTGTAATTGAGCAGACAACTGCGGTTGGTGTTCTGGGTACAAAGATTATTGCCGTTCCCGATGATGGCTATGTATTTGACAAATGGTCTGATGGTAAGACGGAGGAAGAACGTCAGGACAATGCCGCGGTTTCGGTAGAAGCATTATTCCAGAAGCGGACTTTCAAGACTACCTATCTTGCAGGCGAGAATGGGAAGATAGAAGGGATAACCATGCAGGTAGTAGCTGCGGGTGGAGAAACGGCTGCAGTGAAAGCAGTGCCCAACCCAGGTTATAAATTTGATGCGTGGGATGATGGCTCTAAAGACAATCCACGTAAGGATCAGGTAACAGAGGATAAAAGTTATACAGCGAATTTTGTTGTTGTGTTATCCACATACACTTTAACTTACGAAGCAGGTGAAGGTGGTACAATCCGTGGCGAAGCTACTCAGACGGTAACCGCAGGTGGTAATGGTACAGAGGTAGAAGCCGTTGCGAACGAAGGTTATCATTTCGTGAAATGGGATGATGAGAAGACCGAGGCGAAACGTACCGAAACCAACGTAACCGAGAGCAAGACCTATAAGGCGCTCTTTGAAGCGAATCCTACAACTTATACTTTAACTTACGTAGCAGGTGAAGGTGGTACAATCCGTGGCGAAGCTACTCAAACGGTAACCGCAGGTGGTAATGGTACAGAGGTAGAAGCTGTTGCCAATACAGGTTATCGTTTCGTGAAATGGGATGATGAGAAGACCGAGGCGAAACGTACCGAAA
>CAJPTS010000069.1 GCA_905373625.1 Bacteroidia bacterium | reverse complement strand
TTATAAATCAATACATTCCTCGACGAAAAGCCCTGCGATGCGGGTTGGAACACCCCAAAAAACACGTATTACGATCATGTTCGTTGTTTCACAACGACTGGGCGTTGCGGGCAACGCTCCTACAACGTTGATTATCATCGATTTCTGGAGCGCTAACGACCCGCGATGCGGTCGAAATCTCCCAAAAAACACGCATTGCGATCATGTTCGTTGTTTCACAACGACTGCCGTTGGCTCGCTTATTCTGAAAAATAGGTTCGGGGAATGCGGGGAGAAATAGAACAAAGTACCTCGTAGGGAATGGTCTCTAACCACGCGGAAAGCTCCTCGAGGGTGGGAGAGTCCCCGAAAATGGTGACGCAATCGCCTTCGTGTACGTCTAGTCCCGTAATATCTATCATGCACGTATCCATGCAGATATTGCCAATGGTTGGTACAAGCTGCCCTCCTACAAAGACTTTTCCCGTTCCGTTTCCTAAACGCCGATTGTAGCCATCGGCATACCCGATGGGTATGGTTGCAATGCGTTTTGGGTGCAGTACTTTGCCGTGACACCCGTACCCCACCGTCTCGCCCACTTTCAGCTCCTTAATCTGCGCTACAAAAGTCTTTAAGCTCGCCACGGGGAGTAACTCTTTATTACTGCAAGCAGAAATGCCATGCAACCCAATGCCGAGGCGCACCATGTCATATTGCCACTCGGGAAAGCGTTCCTGACCAGCCGAATTGAGAATATGGCGCATAATTCCGTAGGGGAGCGTTTTTAGAATACGGGACGACATTCGTTCAAAAGCCTCTAGCTGCGAAAGCGTAAAGGCATCCAGATCCGCCTCGTCCGCCCCTGCTAGATGACTAAATATAGACGCTACGCGTAAGTGAGTACAACGTGGAAGCGCCTCCAGTAAAGCCTCCATTTCGTTCTCCATAAAGCCTACGCGATGCATGCCCGTATCCAATTTCAAATGGATTGGGTAGTCGTGCTTCTTATCCCCCCCTGTCGCCTCATTGAAAGCGTGTAACAATTCCAATGAGAAAATATTGGGTTCTAGACGGTGCTCTAACATGGCGGAGATTGCATCTGGGGCAGGATTCAGTACCAGAATGGGTAGCGTAATACCCGCTTGTCGTAATGCAAAACCTTCGTCAGCAAAAGCCACCCCCAGATAGTCCACTTTGTGATACTGTAGGAGCTGCGCGAGCTCGCCGAGCCCATTGCCATAAGCAAATGCTTTGACGAGTACCAAGAGTTTTACTCCTTTACGCAAACGGCTGCGGAAGTAATTGAGATTGTTCTCAAGTGCTGCAAGGTTTACTTCCATGACCGTACGATGCAGGCGTCGCTCTAGGAGCTGACAAATCTTTTCAAATCCGAAGCGTCGGCTTCCTTTGACAAGAATCGCATAAGATTGCCATCGTCCTGACTCGTGCGTTTGTATGAACGCTTCGGTAGACGCAAAGAACTGAGTTTTAGGAAATAGGGCGCTTTGCTCGGCAATGGTAGAACCGATCCCCGCTAAGAGGGTTACTCCGTATTGCTCTAGCATAGTTGCCACTCGCGTATAAAGCTCTTGGGGCGCTATGCCCGACTGATCGATGTCTGAGAGAATAAGCCCCTTCTTTTCGTTAGCGGCCTGCTGACAAAGAAAACCGAGAGCGACGTCTAGTGACTCCAGATCGCAACTGTAACTATCATTGATGAGTGCGTGCCCGTTTACTCCCTCGTGTCGTTCTAGGCGCATAGGAATCGAGTGCAAGCCTTCTACGAGTTTCAACGCCTCAGCTACGGGGAGTCCTAATGTAACACTCGCCACTAAGGTGTGCAGAGCATTCTCTACCGAGGCCGCATCGCTGGCTGGTAGTAAACCGAGGTACTGCTGTTCTTGTTTGTCCAGTACGAGAGAAAAAGGTAAGCTTCCCCCGTTTTTAGGCGACGAGAGCGTAAATTGCCAATCAGCCTCTTTACCCGTAGTAGACCACGTAATGAGTTTTACGCCGTGCTCACGTTGTAATTGCAGCGCGAGGCTATACACGATCTCTTGGTCGCGACATACAACCAATTGTTTGGCACGGGCAAAGAGTTGCATTTTTTCACGCCCCTTGGTTTCCAAGTCAGGAAAGCCTGCCTGATGTGCATGCCCGAGATTGGTGAATATGCCTAGTGTTGGGCGTATAATTGCCTCCAAATTGCGCATCTCGTCCATTTGCGAAATGCCCGCTTCGTAAACGCCTATTTCGTCTTTGGGGGCTAAGCCCAGAACAGAGAGCGGAACTCCCGTCTGCGAGTTATAACTCTTGGGACTGTGGTTTATGCGCCACTTGACTGCAAGCACCTGCGAGAGCCACTCTTTTACGACCGTCTTCCCATTACTGCCCGTAATTCCCACCACGGGGATTTGAAAGCGCTGGCGGTGGTAACTGGCAAATTGTTGGAGAGCCTTGCATGTATCTTCTACGCAAAAAAAAGTAGCCTCAGTGAGAAAACGATAAGCAGGTCGATACACAGAAACTACAAAACAACGCACTCCGTGTTCCTTATAAAGAGTCTCTACGTAGTTATGAGCATCGTGATTCTCGCCCACTAAAGCGAAAAAGAGAAGACGTGCACCGTCAGTAACCATCCGGCTATCTACGGCAACCTCGCGTATCGG
This sequence comes from Bacteroidia bacterium, assembly GCA_905373625.1. Taxonomy (GTDB): domain Bacteria; phylum Bacteroidota; class Bacteroidia; order Bacteroidales; family CAJPTX01; genus Bacteroides_D. The sequence goes on along the minus strand of CAJPTS010000069.1, from coordinate 5,640 downwards.
AGCGCACTCTACTCCTTGTACACGACTAGGAAATGCCCACTGAAGTTCTTGAAACGAATAATTCAACATGATTTTTTGTTCTCCGAAGAGCGAAGCGAGTAGTTTCTAAAAGAATTCTACCGTGCTTCTTGTGCTCTCGCTTGCACGGGTTTCTTATCGATAGCTTTCCCGCGCACCTGTACAGTATGAAAAGCGAATTCCTCGCGTTGCTCTGGGAAATCTGACCGATAGTGCCCCCCTCGGGTCTCCTTGCGAAAATCAGCCCCCTCTATTAAAAGCCGTGCCACGATCAGAAGGTTCTCGATCGCGTGTGCATAGAATTCGCTGGAGGCGTCGTGGTAACGGTGCGCAAAATCTGCTTCTAATGCTGCCAACTTCTCTCTTGCCGTTGCAAGCGAGTCGGCGCTCCGTACTATGCCCACGTACTCTGAAAGAAGCTCTGAAACGGTGCGTCGCGCCTGTAGATATTCGTCGCTGCGTGCAGAATTTATCGTATAGAGCGGCTGAAACTCTGTAGGGAGAGACAACGTAGGTACGATACGTGTCTGTTCGACGGCTCTACGCCCAAAGACGAGGCATTCGATAAGCGAATTGGAGGCTAACCGATTTGCGCCCATGATCCCCGTTGATGCTAACTCGCCGCAGACGTATAAATTGGGGATACCCGTTTCACCATAAAGATTGGTACGCACTCCACCGACCATGTAATGTGCTGCGGGGGCTACGGGAATTCGTTTTGTGAGATCATATCCTAGTTCTGCACAATGCCGTGCTATGGTAGGGAAGCGGTCTAGAATACGCTTTGCGTCGAGATGTTGTAAATCGAGCCAAACGCAGGGGAGCGAACTTTTGCTAATCTCGTTTGCAATGGCGCGTGCCACGGTATCGCGCGGTTCTAGTTCTGCCAGCGGATACTTCTCCGCCATAAAACGTTCGCCCTTCTCATTAAGAAGGTGTGCCCCCTCACCGCGTACCGCCTCGCTGATAAGAAATGCGTTCTCTCCTGCAAATAGTGCCGTGGGATGAAACTGAATGAACTCAAAATCTACAATAGGACAGCCCACTCGCCACGCAATGGCAATCCCATCACCCACAGTCGTACTGGGATTCGTGGTACGCGAATAAATGGCACTCGTGCCACCGATAGTTAGAAATGTATGACGCGCAATAAAGAGCTGTTCGCACTCCGCCGTAACATCCCATGTGGAAAGCCCCCAGCACGCGCCACTGCGCATAACCAGCTCAAGCACTACGTGGTTCTCAAAGATCTCTATGTTCGGATGCTCTGCCACTTTTTTCGCCAGAAAGCTTGTAACCAATGCTCCAGTCGCGTCGCCACCAGCATGTAAGATTCGTCTATGGTGATGCCCGCCTTCTAATCCCAAAGCTAAAGAGCCGTCTATATGGTCAAAGTGCATACCACTCTCAATGAGCTCATGTATGCACTCAGGGGCTTCGTGCACTAACACATCTACGGCGTCCCAATCACAGAGCCCACGCCCTGCTGTAAGCGTGTCGGCACGATGCTCTTCGGGACTATCGCCCTCATCGGTCACTGCGGCGATACCGCCCTGTGCATAATAGGAATTACTCTCACGTACCCACGACTTGGTAACAATTGCCACGCGCCCATAACGCGCTGCACGAAGCGCGACGCTTAAACCTGCAAGCCCGCTGCCTGCCACCACATAATCGAAGGTCTTTAATGTTGCGTCCGCTGTCCGCTCCATAACTCGCCCCTGTCCGCTCTGTTGTACATTTCTGTGTAAAAGTAATACTTTCAAAGGTACTTAGGCGCGTACTGGTGCTTTACGCTTTGAAAATGTTATCTGCGGACGAGATAAAGAAATGAGCACAAAGAGGGTCTATTTGGGGTGCTCGGATGTGTGTTTTAGGTGCGGATTTCTCTAATAACGCGTCTTTGCGGGTACGACTTCAACCTCGCGTTCAAGACGGACACCCATTTTCTGGTATACGTCAGCTGCAATTTGCTCACTCAGTGCAAAAATTTCCCGCCCTGTAGCACCTCCATGGTTCACAATTACTAGCGCTTGTTTTTCATAGACGCCTGCGTTGCCGACTCTAGAGCCTTTCCAACCACATTGTTCTATAAGCCAGCCCGCCGAGAGTTTGTACACATCGTTACGCTCAGTAGCGTAATAGGGCATGCTCTCGTAGGTACTGCGTAAGCGCGACAATTCGGACGATTCAACCTCAGGATTCTTAAAAAAGCTCCCCGCACTCCCCAATTCATTTACAGCGGGCAATTTCGCCGATCGGATGGAGAGTACCTTATCACGTACACCTTGAGGGGTATTAACGTCTTTTTCCAGCGCCAAACGCTCATATTTGGCAAAAGAAGCACAATGTTTAGCAAGGCGGTAGCATACATGATGTACTATGTAACGCGATTTCCATTCTTGCTTAAAACGGCTAGTCCGATACCCTAATGCCAAGTCCTCCACCTGAAAATGTACCAAAGAGCCCGATGCAATTTCCACGGCTTCCACTTCTACAATCGTCTCAGACACTTCTGATCCGTAAGCCCCTATATTCTGTACGGGCGAAGCGCCTACAGTGCCAGGAATACCCGAGAGGAGTTCTAGCCCCCATAAGTCTTTTTTTACACTCCAAGCCACGAACTCGTCCCATATATAACCAGCTCCTACACGCACCACAATGTGCTGGGCATCTTCGTGTACCGTCGTCAAATCCTTGTTGGTCAGGTGTAGGATATCGCCCGAAAAATCATCTACAAATAGCACATTAGCGCCTCCTCCCAGTACAAAATACGGACGCGGAGTAGCATGTAAAGAGTTCACATACTGAACAATTTCCTCCGTCTGCTCAAATTCCACTAGAGCATTTGCTACAGCACGTACACCAAAAGTGTTGTAAGACGTGAGATCTACCATTTGCGGGCGAAGTGTTATTTGCGGGTTAGATATACGTCTCCTAGAAATAGATCAAAATCTGGGATCACTTTTTTTGCTCGTTTTATTAACTTATTTAAGCGGGTACGGAATTCCGCTGTCAGATTATGAGCTTCTAAATATTCGGTCAAGTCGCAATAGACCTCGAAGGTCTTATCTGCTATTTCATGGCCCCCCAGATCATGTCCATCTATAATAGCCAAGAGTTCAGTTACATAAAAGAAATGAAGCTCGACTGCAAGTTTGTCGTCAGCGTCCAGTTTAATAAAATCTTGAATGATCTTTTTGCATGTTTGGGTCGATGGAAGCCTCGGTCTACTTAACTCTCTGTCTAATTTGCGCTTAGCTTTTTCAAACTCTGCCTCGGGATCGGGGTTAAGATAAAAGTCTATTACAAGTTTTGCTTCTTTACTCGCCTTATTAACATAGTGTAACAACTTCTCAAGCGCCGCTTTGTCGCTTTCCTTGCAAAATGTCCTTAACGTCAACTTAGCCATTGCAATCCTCTTAACATGAAGTAAACAAAGGTAATAGGAAATATGAAGAGGAGCGTAATAAGCGGCAGTTTCAATTGCAAAGACAAGACAGATACAGGGAACGAGAGCTAAAGTACACGCAAAGCACTCCTACTAGCGTGCTTTTTAACTAATTCGTTAGACCGTTGATCTACTAATTTGCTTTATACTGCCTTTCTAAGGCTAACAAGTATTCTTTAATACGTAATCCGCCGCCGTACCCCGTAAGCATCCCCGTGCTACCTATAACTCTGTGACAGGGCAGTATAATAGAGATCGGATTTGTATGACAAGCCTGTCCTACAGCCCGAAAAGCGTTGGAACGCCCTATGCGTAATGCCAAGGTGGCATACGAAATCGTCTCGCCGTAAGGAATGGTGCGGAGTGCATTCCAGACAGATACGCGAAAATACGTCCCCGCCACGTACAACGGAACAGAGAATTCTGTTAATTCTCCTCGAAAATAGGCGGTTAATTGCCGTTCCACATCCGCTAAAAAGGCAGTACGTTCTAGAATAAAGACAGGCTGTAATTTTAGGATATACGCCACCCCTGCGTATTCCGAGGGCGGTACAGAGGTATCATTCACCCAATTGCACAAACAGAGGCGCTTGTCATATTCACACAGGAGAAGCGATCCGCAGGGAGAGGTGAGATAGTGGCAATAAATGCGCGACATGGCTCTAAATCTCACGACGAAGCCTTGCCATGGGGATATTTAGCTGCTCGCGATATTTTGCAACCGTACGGCGCGCTAAGACGAAACCTTGAGCGGCTAAGGTCTCTACAATCTGATCATCTGTGAGCGGGCTTTGTTTGTTCTCTTTTTCTATGACTGAGAGCATTGCCGCCTTAATCTTTCGCGTGGAGATTGTATCTCCGTCCTGATTTTGTATACCCTCGCTAAAAAAATCTTTGAGCGGCAATATACCAAACGGCGTTTGTACGTATTTGCTGCTCACCACACGCGAGACGGTGGAAATATCCAACCCCGTTAGATTGGCGATGTCTTTGAGTATCAGGGGGCGCAACTTACGGAGGTCGCCATCCATTAAGTAGGCGTGCTGATAATCTACAATGGCTTGCATGACTGACATGAGCGTCCGATTCCTCTGGTTAAGCGCATCAATAAACCATTGTGCCGCATCTATTTTCTGTTTCACGAAATGCGCTGCCTCTTTGTCTGCTTCCGAGGAGGTTTTCTTTTTTGCAGCATACTCCTTAAGCATGCGCCGATACTCCGAGCTAATATGGAGTTCGGGCATATTCTCGCCGTGCAAAGAGAGTACAAGCTCGCCCGTACGGTCATCGAGTCCGAGGATAAAGTCTGGGATAATTGTCTGCGCGCCGTGCAAATGCCCAGAGTCGGCCATATCACCAGGCTTCGGATTGAGCTTGGAAATGTAGTCTAACGCGGCACGCAGCTCGTCCTCGCTCAAATGCAGTTCTTCCTGAATACGCTGGTAGTGTCTTTGCACAAAGCGTTGGTAACAGCGCTCCAGAATGAGGCGTGCCTGCCGTGCCACCGTTGTATTTTGCCCCTTTAACTGGAGCAACAGACACTCCTGTAGCGTGGTGGCCCCTATACCACGCGGTTCTAGCTCTTGTACTACCGCAAGCGCCCGTTCGAGCTTTTCTAAGGGCACATCTATGCCCTGTAGTAGCAACATGTCGTCCCGCAATGCAGACAAATTGCGTCGTAGATAACCATCATTATCTAAGTTACCGATGATGTACTCCGCAAGCTTGCGCGTCTCCTCCGAAATGCGCTGATAGCCGAGTTGCTCTAAAAGCTGATCGCGGAAGGATACTACCGTCGCCAGTGGCAATTCATATTCGCGCTCTGCGCTACCATTACTAGTGTCGCGGTAGTCAGAATCATACTCATCGTCTGGGAGGTAATCATCGACGGAGAATTCATCTTCGCTAGTCGATGCGCTAGCCTCGGTCTCAGAATCTTCGTTATACTCTTGGAGTTCAGTAGCCTCAGTCTCTTGATCTGGGGCTTCGCCTTCCTCTAGCGTCGGGTTATCTTCGAGCTCTTTTTTTATACGCTGTTCGAGTTGTGCAATGGGGATCTCTAATAAGCGTACCACCTGTATTTGCTGCGGTGACAAACGCTGTTGTAACTTCTGCTGAAGAGACTGCGACACTCGAGCCATGAACAATACCTAGTTTAGTAAAAAACGGTG
>CAJPTS010000068.1 GCA_905373625.1 Bacteroidia bacterium | reverse complement strand
GGTCATAGGAGCAGGAGGGCTGGGGACTGCGGTTCTACCTCTACTGGCAGCACAGGAATTGCGCTTCATACACATTGTAGACTCTGATACGGTGGATATCAGCAATTTACCACGCCAATTACTTTATTCTGATACGGATTTGGGGAAAGATAAGGCTCGCTGTGCGGCAGAGTATCTAACACGCTTAAATCCGCGTACGGAGGTACGTTTTACATCTGTACAAGTAGATGCATCGTGGTTCGACGCTTACGATGCTCCGTTAGATCTTGTACTAGACTGTACAGACAATTTTACGACGCGCATCCAAATTGATTGCTTTTGCGGCGAGCGTTCTATACCGTTGGTTTGGGGGGCTGTTGAAGCTTATATAGGACAAGTGGCATTATTGCACGGACACGAGGGTATTCGTTTAGGCGACATCTTTAGTGATATCCCGCAGGAGCGCCCGCTGGCTAAAGGTATCTTTCCTCCGCTTGTTCAATTGGTGGGGAGTATGATGGCGTCTGTTGCCCTACGCTGGTTGGCTTTTGACAAGAGTGAATTAGACGGTAAATTCTTACAAGTCGATGCTCGCACCCTTGCCACACAAATTTTTGATATTAGATAAATACAAGATTTAGAAAATATTGAACACGGATAAATAGACACACCTATCCGAAGACATTTATAAACACAGCACAGCGCCACGATCAGTTTGTTCAATAACTTCTCCTACGGCTGCCGTGTGTTCGTACCCCGCACTTTTAAGCTCGTTAATAGCTTGTGGCGCAAGCGTACTATCTACCGCCATGAGTATTCCGCCCGACGTTTGTGGGTCATAAAGGAGCGATGTAAACCAGCGAGGAACATCGGGCACTATAAAACAGTGCTCTCCCACACTGGCGCGATTAGAAAAAGCAGCACCAGGAATACACCCCATGTCAATGAGCGAGGCAACGTGTGGCAAAACAGGCAATGCTTGGCTGTGCAATTTTATAGAGACTTTGCTGGCACGAGCCATTTTATAAGCATGCCCCATGAGCGAAAAGCCTGTCACGTCCGTTGCTGCTCGTACGCCGTATTTTTGCATTATGGGCACTGCGGCAGCATTCAGCATACGCATCTGATGAGACGCAGCATCATAAGCTTCGGTGGGAGCTATATGCAAACGTGAGGCTGCCATAATAGCACCTACACCTAACGGTTTGGTAAGCAGCAACGTTTGGCCTACCATAAGTCTGTCATTGGTGATAAGATGTGCAGGATCAATCTTTCCAAGCACCGCCAATCCATAAACAGGAACGGCATTCGCAATAGTATGTCCCCCGATGATGGGGATACCTGCACGCCGTGCAGCACGTGTACCACCTTCTAAAATCTTGCGCAATAGCGGACGGTATTTAGCCTCGGGCGGGAAAAGAGTGATATTCAGCGCTGCAAGCGCCTCGCCCCCCATAGCATAAATATCACTCAGGGCATTAACCGCAGCAACTTCACCATACAGCGAGGCGTCTTCGCAAAAGGGGGGAAAGAAATCTGTTGTCAGGATGAGACCTGTTTCCTTAGATAGTACATAGACTCCCGCGTCATCGCCTGTCTCAAGCCCTACAAGCACCTCGGGAGTAGTATTCCAATTCATACCGTGTAGCAAGGTTTCCAACTCGCGTGCAGGCAATTTTGCAGAACACCCGCCTTCGCCACACAATGACAACAGATTTAACTCGTCAAATTCCGCCATTTGTATAATCACCAAAGAGAGCCTCGTCGCTTAATGCGGTAATGAGCCTCTTTTTTTAGAGAGCTCCATTATAGGAGCTTCGCTCAGTTCTCCTTAGCCACCATGCAATGTTCTATTCCCTGTCCTGTGAGGAGTGCCGAGAGTACTTCTGCCCCCTCTTCTTTTGTAGCAATACACATCCCACATTCCGAGGCTATGTGTGACGGAACGGGTTCTATCTGATAGGTATTACCCTCGCCTAGGAAGATATTTTCAGCCTCGACCAATTCGCTCAAAGAATTGAATAAAAATATGATAGAGAACATTTTATGCTCAATTAAACTGACTGGAGAGCACCGCTAGAGCGTTTTCTACGTATTCCAGCTCAGCTCTACTATGAAGCGGAGAAAGCGAAAACCGTACCGTACCGCTGGGGAACGTGCCAAAGAAACGATGTGCAAGAGGAGCACAATGCATACCACTTCGTACCTCAATCTCCCAATCGGAGAAGAGTAGACGCGCCAATTCGGAGACGCGTCCATCGCGAGGTACTATGCTCAGAACCTCGGTGCTCAAATGTTCCGTGCCATCCTGCCAAATGAGTTGGTAGGCGTCTAAATTCCCGATGTGTTCACGAAAGGCGCAAAAATCGGCGTAAGTATGACGATAAGGGAGTGGAGATTCTAGCGCACCGAGCAAACCTGCAATACCCATCATGTTGGGCGTACCCGCCTCGAATCTGTCAGGCATAAAAGGAGGCATCTCGTACTCAGCCGATCGGCTGCCTGTACCACCATATACGAGTGGGTGTAGCGTATACGCTTCGCGGATATAAAGCCCCCCAACGCCTGGAGGACCTGCTACGCCTTTATGACCGTTGAAAGCGAGAAAATCTATCCCGTCGCGCTCCACGTCTATCGCCACCGTTCCCGCCGATTGCGAGGCATCTACTAGTAGGCATCCCGCTCCCATTGAGCGTCGGATCTCTGCTAAATTCTGTACTATGCCATTTACGTTGGAGGCGTGATTTATTATCACGAGGTCGTACTTATCCCCCCAGCCAGCGGGCATAGAATCGAGGTTGAGTAAACCGCTCGGATGTGCGGGCAGTACGTCTACGGTAATCCCTAAACGTCTTTTCAATTCGTGTAGCGGACGCGTTACGGCGTGGTGTTCTAAGGGGGAAATAGCTACTCGCTTTCGGGGATATTCTAAGCCAAAAAGCACAATATTTATGGCCATCGTAGCACTCGAAACAAACACCAACTGTTGTGCCTTTTTTATGCCAAATAACCCAGCAAGAAGCTTACGAGCTTGTTCTACCACGAGTGTTGCATCATGGCAGCGGGCGTACGCACCACGACCGTAAGTACCTCCCGTGCCGAGATAATGCGTTACACGTCGCTCCACGCCATCAGACTTCGGATAGCTCGTCGCGGCATTATCAAAATATAAATTCAAGTCCCCACTCTCCATCTGCCTAGCAATTCGTAATGCAAATTATAAAATAAGTAGGAAACTAGCATTTTCCCCCCTCGCGTCAAACGCAGTATCATCATTGCCCGCATTCGTTATTTTTTGTTACCGCGCGAGCTTATTTATAGCTTGTTACCAAAGGTGCGAAAGCATTAAAAATCAAATAAGTAGACGTGTATGTGATAGGATACGTTGGTAATACACACAACAAAAGTGCGTACTTTTGTTTGTAATGCTTATAAGAAATGCCATTGCAGTTTGATCTACCCGCTGCGGAGTCTGTAGAGACTCCGATGATGAAGCAGTATAATGACATGAAGCGGCAGTACCCCGACGCGCTGCTTCTTTTCCGTATGGGCGATTTTTACGAGTCTTTCAATGCCGATGCCGTAGAAGTTTCGTCGATATTGGGGATTACACTTACCAAGCGCTCCCACGGTGCAGCCTCTGAGATGGATCTGGCGGGTTTCCCCTACCACGCTCTCGATGTCTACCTGCCCAAACTTATTCGTGCTGGTAAACGCATTGCCATCTGTGAACAACTAGAGAACCCGAAGCTCACGAAAAAACTCGTAAAACGTGGTGTTATTGAAGTTATTACCCCTGGTGTTGTTACTGATGAAAGCGTACTGAACCGACATGAGAATAATTACCTCGCAGCCCTTTTCTTTGCTCCAGCGCAGATAGGACTAGCCTTGGTAGATATCTCTACGGGCGAATTTTACATAGCCGAGGGTAACAAGGAGTACATCGAGCGGCTGCTGGCAAACTTCGAACCACGCGAAGTCCTAATAGCGCGTATCCAATACGAAAACCTTGCTCCCGATTTCATTTCACGTTTTTATATCACAAAGGTTGACGACTGGGCTTACGCTTTACCCGATGCTACACTACGCATCCAGCAACATTTTGCAACTAGTGGGTTACGCGGGCTCGGTATCGAACATTTTAGCAGTGCGCTCTCCGCGGCAGGTGCCATTTTAGCCTACTTGGATCTGACTAAACATTCGAGCCTATCGCACATTACGCACATCACCCGCATAGAGGAAGATCAGTACGTTTGGTTAGACCGATTCACGTTGCGTCACCTAGAGATTTTCAGCTCTACGGGCGAGGGCGGTCGTACACTTGTCACCACTGTAGATCGTACTAAGACCCCGATGGGCGGGCGTCTCCTGCGCCGTTGGTTAGCGATGCCGCTTAAAACGTTGGACGCCATCGTGCGTCGTCACCAAATTGTAGAAGCGTTCACGAAGCAGCTTGAGATTCATTACGAGCTCACTACGCGTTTGGAAGCAATAGGCGACCTTGAGCGTATCGCCTCCCGAGTGGCTATGGGACGCATACTCCCGCGCGAAGTGGTACGCTTGGGGCTTGCTTTGCAACAAATAGTGCCCGCTAAAGAGTTGTCCTTGGAAATAAACGAACCAGCTCTTACAGCACTAGCCACACCGCTTGATCCGTGTACGGAGCTCACCGAACGCATTGCACGAGAACTACTCCCCAATCCTGCTAATTTGGGCAAGGGCGATGTTTTTGCCGAGGGCGTATCCTCGGAACTTGATGAGCTGCGTAACCTCAAAAATCACAGCAAGGACCGACTGGACGAGATGCTCCAACGCGAACTCCTCCGTACGGGCATCGCCAATCTGAAAATCGGTTTCAACAACGTCTTTGGTTACTTCTTCGAGGTGCGAAAAACGCAACTAGATCGTGTCCCCGAGGAGTGGGAGCAGCGCCAGACGCTCGTGCAGGCAGCGCGTTTTATCAACCCCGAGCTTAAGGAGTTTGAAAAGAAAATTCTGGGGGCAGAAGAACGTATACTCGCCATAGAAGATGAACTCTATAACAAACTTTTGCAAGAGCTTTTAGGGTATATAGATAAGATCCAACGCAATGCTGAGCTCCTTGCACAAATAGACGTCCTTAACAGTTTTGCGACCTTAGCGAATGAAAAAGAGTGGGTGCGCCCCACGATGGACGACTCGCTAAAAATCGACTTGGAGGAGGCTTGGCATCCCGTAATAGCCGATGTACTACCCGTGGGCGAGTCTTACATACCCAACACGGTACACCTAGATTCGGAAGGCGAGCAGATACTGATGATTACAGGTCCTAACATGTCTGGTAAATCAGCACTGCTCAGACAGACGGCTCTTGCGGTACTTTTGGCGCAGGCAGGATCTTTTGTACCAGCTAAGCGTGCACGGATTGGGGTGGTTGATAAGATATTTACGCGCGTGGGAGCTTCAGATAACATCTCGATGGGCGAATCTACATTCATGGTAGAAATGGTAGAGGCCGCTAGTATTCTGAACAACCTCTCGGAGCGCAGTCTCATTCTCTTAGACGAGATCGGGCGCGGTACGAGTACTTACGACGGGATCTCCATCGCGTGGGCCATGGCAGAATACTTGCACGACAATCCCTACGGACACCCCAAGACGCTTTTTGCCACGCACTACCACGAGCTGAACGAGATGGAAAAACAATTCGCGCGTATAAAGAATTACCACGTCTCGGTACGCGAGGTGGATGGGCAGGTGATCTTTATCCGAAAGTTGGAAGCAGGTGGCAGCGAGCATAGTTTTGGTATACATGTGGCGCGCCTAGCAGGGATGCCACTCCGCGTAGTACAAAGGGCACAAGTGGTGCTACAACTTCTGGAACAAAACAGACAGCACAACAGCGATACTGACGCACTAAAAGACGCAGCAACGACGAGCACTAGCATACTGCTACCGAAAGAAGACCCCACTTTGAAAGTGCTCCGCGAACGCCTCGGATCTTATACCCCAGACGCCATGACGCCCCTACAAGCGCTTGCTGAATTAAACGAACTTATCACTCTTGCAGGTCTCCGTGATAAAGAGGACGGGCGATGAGCCAAGACCATATTCTTGCTCTTCTTAAGCAGTATTGGGGCTACGAGAGTTTTCGTCTCCAACAAGAGCAAATCATTAGCAGCGTAGTTGCGGGACACGATACGTTGGGCTTATTACCTACAGGAGGCGGAAAGTCCATCACGTATCAAATAGCAGGACTGGCTCGGGGAGGGCTGACCCTCATTGTTACACCGCTCATAGCACTTATGGAAGATCAGGTGAGTACCTTGTCGCGTCGAGGTATTCGTGCTGCGGCCTTGCACTCGGGGCTCACGCCGCGCGAAGTAGAGATACGGCTAAACAATGCTGCATTAGGCGTATATTCTTTCCTTTACCTCTCGCCCGAACGCCTACAGAGTGCCTCTTTCTTGGAATTTCTCCCACAGCTCGCCATACATCTGATTGCTGTGGATGAGGCGCACTGCATCTCGCAGTGGGGGCACGACTTCCGACCTCAGTATCGTAGAATCGCCTCGTTGCGAGAGTACCTACCCCACGTCCCCATATTGGCAGTAACAGCTACTGCCACGCCGCACGTGGTAAAAGATATTGCCACAAATCTGAAATTACGAGCGCCGAAGCTATACACTGCGACCTTTGCACGCCCAGGATTACAATACGCAGTAATTCCCGAAGAACAACAAGAACTGCGTGCATTGCAAATTTTACAAAAGGTGGAGGGCTCTGCCATTCTTTATATGCGTACACGGCTGGGTACAGAACTCGTGGCAGGACGGCTCGCTGCAGCTGGTATCTCGGCTCTGGCATACAATGCGGGGATGACTGCCAGCGAGAGACAGAAGCGACAAGAGGCTTGGATGCAAGGTAAAGTGCGCGTAATGGTAGCTACGAATGCCTTTGGAATGGGGATAGATAAAAACGACGTGCGTTTAATAATACATTTGGGGTTGCCGCCTTCACTAGAAGAATACTACCAAGAAGCAGGACGAGGCGGGCGTGACGGAAAAGGGGCATTAGCGCTTCTGTTCTTCAAAGAGGAGGATATCACCGCGGGCTGGAAACGCCTTGAGGCACAGCATTTCTCAGAAGAGGAGATCCGACGTTTCTACCAAAATTTGCGCGACTATTGCGCCTACGCTAAGCGTATACCCGTAACCGAGGAAACGCTATTCTACGTAAACGAATTCTTGCATCGTTTCACTTGGGAAAAAGAGCGCTTTTACGGTCTTCTACAGCTACTACAGCTCAGCGATAAGCTCACTTTCAGAATCGCCAACAGCCCCGAATGTGCCATTCGTATCGAGGCAACGCGTGCTGCAATTGATATGCTGCGCCGAAACGATAAGGAGTGCGATGCTTTATTTCAATTCCTTTTTGGAAAATTTGAAGGGATTGCGAAGTACCACCACATAATCCCCTACTATCGTCTTGAGAAAGGAGAATTAGAACTAGCTCCTAAAACTGTGCACGGACTGCTAGAACGCTTGCACAATTCGGGGTATATCAATTACATAGATCTGCGCGGAGCACTCTACTTACAGCTTGAGGACGCGCCAGTTTTTGAATTCGATTTTGCTTATTGGGAAGACGTACATCGGCTCAAAGAGGAACGCTACACAAAGATGATAGCTTACCTTCGCAACAATTCCATGTGTCGCGAAGCTTTTCTACGCAGCTATTTTGGTGAACAGCTCACGGAGTCAGAACAACGTTGTGAACGATGCGATGTCTGCCTGCACTTAAAGGGATGACCCGTGCGTGCGGGTGTACCAAAATAGAAATTGTAGCAACCTCTAACACGGGACATTAAAATCTCGCAGGGCGTCATTCAGCGAAGTCTTTAAGTCTGTACTAGCACTGCGCTTTCCGACAATCAGCGCACACGGAACGCCAAATCGTCCCGCAGCAAACTCACGCTCGCGTACGCCAGGGATGACTACACTACGTTCTGGCACGTACCCTTTGTATTCTACGGGCTCTTTCCCCGTAACGTCTATAATATGCGTGGACTGAGTGATTACCACATTTGCCCCTAGGACAGCACCTTTGGCAATGTGAGCCCCCTCGACCACAATACAACGCGAACCAATAAAACAGCCGTCCTCAATAATGACAGGCGACGCTTGCAGTGGTTCTAGTACACCGCCTATTCCTACGCCTCCCGAGAGGTGAACACCAGCACCAATTTGTGCACAAGAGCCAACAGTAGCCCAAGTATCTACCATTGTACCCGCGCCCACGTACGCACCTATATTTACGTAAGAGGGCATGAGAACAGCACCTGCACTAACATAAGCTCCACGTCTCACAACAGCGGGGGGGACTACACGCACACCACGCTTGCTCCAATTTCTTTTAGGAGGAACTTTGTCATAAAAAGAGAGCACACCCGCCTCCATCTCCTGCATATCGGAATAACGAAAATATAGGAGCACTGCTTTTTTCACCCATTCGTTCACCACCCAATGGTCATCTACAGGG
>CAJPTS010000067.1 GCA_905373625.1 Bacteroidia bacterium | reverse complement strand
TTGCTTTGGGCTTTGCATGTCTTGGGTGTTGAGCCGCCGTGGATGAACGGAGAATTACCTTTTGTGGGCTCTGCAGCCAGTCAGGGCTATTACGTAGTAGCGCGTGGAACATCTGCGAATGTGAATGCTGCGTATGATGCCGCCATCCAGAATTTCATGAAGGACAACAGTTTCGCCTCGGGTGTGCGGACGCTTGTTACAAACGAACAGGGTACTTCTGATGTACACATTCTTGCTGACGAAAACCGTGTGAAATTTGAGGTAATTGACCGAGTAGAAAGAGTTACTCCAGGACTTGCAGAGGTCTACTTACTCTTATGGGTATTTCGCGAAAATAGTAATGGTATGTTGCCCCCGCGTTTTCAAGTGAAATACGAAAGAACTACGTATGGCACTCGCTCAGATGCAGGAGCTTTCTTGTGTTCATTTTTTCTACCAGGTTCTGGGCAAATGTACAAAAGACACTACCTTAAGGGGGGGCTCTATATGGCTGGAACTCTTGCTACACTTGGCGGTGCGGTAGTATGCAACCTTCGGTATCAAAAAATACGAGCAGCAGAGCGTGAACTCGGTCCTTTGGGCTTATTCTGGACATCAAAGGGCTGGCGCAATGCAACGATAGCGGGATATGCCATGGCAGGTGCGCTGTACATAGTTCAGTTGATAGACGCCACTGTGACAGATACATATTATCCGCCCGAGCGCGTAACTCGCAGATATGAGTATGTTGCACAGCGTCCTTTGCTGCATTTTGAACCGTGGTTTGCACAGGAGGCAATGGCAAATAATCCTGTACTAGGAGCGCAGTTACGAATTTCCTTCTAGGGGGAACGTAGAGAATTAAATCATTTTTAGGGTTGGAGGGTGGTTATTTCAAGCAAGCGGATTGCTGGAATGACACCCTCTCTTGTTTGGTAGAAAATAAAAATGTGGGGAATGAAAAGAGTTTTAATCTTGTTGATACTTTGTTTAGGGAGTTCTTTTTTGTGGACTCAAGAAGAAGAATATTTTATCACACTTTGGGAGTTACCCAAGGGAGAGCTTTTTTTTCGCGATTTTACTAATAAGAGCAAAGCTATTCCTATCGGAACTACGTTGGTTAATCTCAAAACAAATGAACGCTATTACCCAAAAGTGTGGGTATATGGGAGTGAAACATTAAGTAGGTTCGACATCCCAGAAAATGGGATGTATATATTGTATATTCTCAGTCAAGAAATTAAAATCAAATGGTGGGCGAGCTTTGTAAAGTCACATTTTCGCGGGGTTGTGCAGTGGGGAAATTATGTTTGGAATGATGTAAGAGAGCTTAAAGATTTATTCATTACTCCAGTATTTGCTAATGCAGGAGCTCCAAAGTTAGGAATGGAATCTTTGTCATACTTTTTTCAAGATTTTGACATGTCGCAAATCAATGTTGAGGATTGGGATGTAAGTAATGTGAAAGATTTCTCGCATATGTTTGAGGGGTGTAAATCCTTCGATCAGGATTTGGGGCGTTGGAATGTCTCTAACGCGGTTCGAATGGATTCGATGTTTGCTAATTGTAAAGAGTTTCATGGGAGAAATTTAGGGAATTGGAATGTCTCTAAGGTGCATGATGTAACAGGAATGTTCGCAGGGTGTAGTGTTTTTAATGCCCCCTTGAATAATTGGAATGTGGGAGCAGTAAAGACTTTTCGGGATATGTTTAGGGGTTGCGAATCTTTTGATCAAGACTTAGGTAAGTGGGATGTGCGCAGCGCTACAAACATGTCGGGTATGTTTGCAGGTTGTCGCTCTTTTAATCAAAATTTAAGTAACTGGAATGTGCGAAACGTCGTGTACATGTCTGAAATGTTTGCAGGGTGTAGTTCCTTTAATCAACCTTTGAATGCTTGGGCAGATAAGGTTCGTAATGTGAAATATTTTGCAAAATTTCTCAAAGATGCGGTATTATTTAATCAACCGTTGAATGATTGGGATGTCTCACATGCAATTTATATGGGAGAGATGTTTGCATATGCAAAGTCATTTAATCAACCACTTGATAAGTGGATTGTAACAAATGCAGACATGCCTAAAATGTTTTTCAGGGCAACGTCCTTTAATCAGAATTTAGGGAAGTGGATTCTTTCAACAGGGCATACTTTGGGCTTATCTTCATGTGGAATGGACGTAGAAAATTATTCCAAGACGTTGATTGGTTGGGAGAATACCTCTCTTTCTGGAGAGGGTACAAAATGCTTTATAGAGGCGGCAGGGTTGTTTTACAAT
Organism: Bacteroidia bacterium; assembly: GCA_905373625.1. Taxonomy (GTDB): domain Bacteria; phylum Bacteroidota; class Bacteroidia; order Bacteroidales; family CAJPTX01; genus Bacteroides_D. The sequence continues at coordinate 6,285 of CAJPTS010000067.1, read as the reverse complement.
AATTCTGCGGCGAAGGCTAGAGAAAACTTGCATGCACGTCGAGATAGATGGTTCGTTTTTGAAGGCGATCAACTTCTAGAACATTACATTTTGTTGAAAAAAGCCGAAGTGGATATTCGAGAGGGGCAACAGACGAATTTAAGAATATCCTCTGGAGGAGTAACAGAGGACGAGCTAGAGGGGCTTGAGTGGGAAGTGGAAGATGATAATATCGTAGAACTTGTGGATAAAGGGGAACTCAAGATCAAAGGCGTCGATGCAGGAACGACAAAGCTAACAGTTCGTATTCCCTCTAATGATGTACACGATGACTTAGAAGCCACCTGCACAGTCACTGTAAAACCATCTAACAAAAAGCTCACAACAACCCCTGCCGCGACGCCTGCGAAGAAGAAACAGAACAGTGCATCGCGTGTGAAGAAATAGCTAGTTGTGTTTATGTGTAAAATGAAAGGTATTGAGAAAATGAAACGAATCGGATTGGCTGTTTTTGTGCTTGTGTGTCTAGTACTCTTTGTCGGACTAGGACATAGTTATGCTCAACCGAAAGAACCAGATAAGCAGAAGAATGAAGCTTGGTCTTATAAGAACGCGGTGGTTGTGCGAAATGTGGAGAAAGGTGAAAAGGATAGAATAGTATCTTTCCGTTTGGAAAGCTTCACTAGTAAGCGACTTAAAGTTTCGTGTTATATCTCCTATCGGGGGGAAAAGGTGAGCGAAACAGAAGCATATATTGTGAATGAAGGTCTGTCCGATAAGTATACGCTTCATCACTGGGCGAATAAGCCCAAAGACTGGTATTATAATGAGTATCTTTCTGTTCAGATAGAGGATGCACAACCAGTATCAAAGAATTGATAGATTATCATGCTTCGAACGTGCTTTTTCTTTTTACTTGCCATCCTCACTCGCAGGTTTATGGAGAGGGGAGACCCCTCATTGTAAAATATCAGACGGCATTAGTGAATCGTAAAATCAGTTTCGGAATAATCGGACGTAATGTGAAAGTGACAGTCCGATTAGCTGATGAAGATTGGAAACCAGTGGAAATCTTAAAGGAAGAAACTATTTCAAGAACGGATTTCAGCGCCTTATTTTCTTTTCTCCCAGAGATTCGTGAAAATAGATTGTTAGTGGAGATCTTGGGCGCAAATCAGGTAAATTTTAGCCTCGGGACTCCTGAAAAATTAAGAGAGGTTGTCCAGTTTGGAACTCAGCAGTGGCGCTCGTTTCAATCAACTTTTGCGAAGTGTCGCAACATGAATTTTGCATCTACGTGCGATTCGCCAGATTTGAGTCACGTGACCAATATGTCGGGAATGTTTGATGGGTGCTCCAACTTCAATTCTGACCTCTCGGGTTGGGATGTGAGTAATGTAACAAATATGGTCTATCTATTCCGTGGATGTCGTGCATTTGATCAGGATCTCGGAGCATGGGAATTGAAGAATTGTAAGTACCTCTCGCTCGCCGAATGTGCGATGAGTACAGAAAATTACTCAAAGACTTTGCAAGGATGGGCTCAGAAAACAGATCTGTCGCAAGGGTTTAGGTTATATGCTTTGGGAAAGCATTTTGATCGAGATACAAAAGATGCAAGAGAAAAGCTTATTCGCGATCATCGTTGGACTATATTAGGAGACGTGCGAGAGGGAGCAACGGCTTATCCATTATCTGTAGGCGATATCTATGTCACTTCAGATAATGTTAATCGGTTTTCTGAGGAATTGCAACAAGCAGGCATCCTAAAGAAAGGTCATCTTACCTTCGATAAAAGAGGGCCGCTTCTCTCTTTGGAAGGTGTTGAATTGGATGCCGCTATTACATCAAAATTTCCAGAACTTAAAATCAAACTTGTCGGTAACTGTTCTGTAAAAAATGTATTTGAGGATTTTTCAATCTACGATCCAGAATATGAACAATATATTGACAGAGGACATCTCATTCTTATGGGAGATGCGATTACTGACCATCTGCAGACACAAAGTATACAATGTAATAAGTTGAGTGTCGTGAACTGTGCGCTAGAGGTGAATACGAAAGAGAAACTACCCGTTGATCCTTTAATCTGGATACTTGACAATGCAAGCGTCAATATAAAATGTGTAGGACAAGTGGTTGGAAATGTTCACGTGGATATGAAAGATTGTGCTGTAGCTTATCCACGTAACGCGTATTGGCAAAAAATAGATGGGAAATATACAAAGGATGGAAATGAACGTTTGCAACTCTATGAATTACTAGATGGTACACACAATCCTGTAAAAGATGAGTTAAAGATTGTTCCTGTACACATCCCTCCTGCCGCCCTCTACATCGCAGGCGAAGAAGTATCAGCTGCTAATGTATTTAATCTCGCTACCATCTCTGGGGTTACGTTGGGGAACGATGGACATCTTACTTATGACCCTGAGAGCAAGACCCTAAGCTTGAAAAATGTCACTATTGAGGTGTCCGATGGCAAAAAGAAAAAAATGCATAATGCCATTGAAAATCGTGGCATTGATGACCTGACAATTCTTATAGAGGGAGAAAATAAACTCTCGGCTTCTGATTCGGTGTTGGTGTGTAAAAAGAATACAACGCTTCGTGGAAATGCGAAGCTGGAAGTCCGTTCGGATAAAGGGAGTGCAATCATGTTAGAGAATTCTACTCTGACGATGGTGGGAATTGCTGCAACTGTCTCAGGAATGACGGGGATCTCTGGCGATCTGAAAGATGCGGAACACAAAGAAACGCTTGTGCTCGAGCAAACGACTCTCTCTGCTACGGGAACTTATGCTGCTATAGCAGATCTCGATGAATTGACTCTTAAGGAATGTGCTATCATTGCTCCCATGGGAGGATATTTTGACGCTGCACAGCACACCCTGATGAATGCATGTAAAACACTACGTCTTAAGGAGGTGAGCATCGAACCCCGAACAGCACCTGTGCAGATTTTACTCTTTTGTCAATCCTCTTGCGAATTAACGTGTTACGAAGATAGCGCACTTATTCCACTCCGAGCCAATACTCCGTGGAGTGTAAAGAGTAATGTAGCTTGGCTTACGTGTTCTCCAGAAAGCGGAACGGGAGACTTGAAAATCAAAGTGATGGCAGAAGTGAATCCCACCAATACGCGCCGTTTTGCTACGGTTACGGTCACTTCTGTGCAAGATCCAGCGCTTGTTCAAACGCTTTCGGTGACGCAAAATGAAAAGATACTAGTTCCTGCAAAATCTATTAAGTTGAATAAAGAGTCGCTTTCTTTAGATGTGGGGATGACTTACACTCTGGTGGCTACAGTCACTCCTTCAGATGCCACATCGCCAGTAGAATGGAAGAGTGATGCCCCGATTGTTAAGGTAGAAAATGGAAAAGTAACTGCGCTGGCAGGCGGATTTACCACTATTGAAGCTCGGATAGATGGTCTAAAGGCAAAATGCAATGTAGTGGTGCGAGATCCGAATACAGCTATCGAATCCTCGGAATTGGCGACGGTTAGCATTTTCCCTAATCCCTTCACCGACGTCCTGCATGTCACACATACAGAGGCACAGAGCCTTTTCTACCAGATACTCTCTCCACTAGGAATGCTTGTGCAGTCTGGTACGCTCCCTTGCGGCGAAACAATGTTAGATACTGCGGTGCTCCCCGATGGAATCTATTACCTGTTCGTGACTGACGAACTGGGCAGAAGCCATCTCTACCGTGTTGTGAAAGAATAACGTTAAACAGTACGACGAATGAAACATATAGTAATTCTCGCCTTATTTGTCTCCATTTTGAGCATATTTGTAGGATGTGAAAACCTCTCTGGACGCCCCTTCGTAACAGAGTGGCAGTGGAAAGGAGGGCAAAATGTAACCGTGCCAATCTATGGCAACAATGTCAAAGGTGTTGTACGTGCGCAAAATCACTCAGATGTTAATCTTAAGATTAATATCTCCGCAGGGAAAGAGTGCTCCTTTATCGTACCCTATGACGATACCTACGAGATGACCATTTACCCCGACGGTGTCTTGTATTTTCAGATGTTTGATGTCCTGCATGAAGAAAAGTATAAAAATTGGACGCAGGAAATTTATGATAGCTTTCTTGAATTTGCTGCTTCGCTTCGTAAAATAAAACAATGGGGCGATGTGAAGTGGATTTCTATGGTCGGGGCTTTTTGCCAATGCAAAAATTTGGAGATTGATCCTGATGCAGGCAATCCGAATTTGGAAAATTGTACATCATGCGATGGCATGTTTGCTGGCTGTGAATCATTCAATAGCCCTGTGGATTCGTGGGATGTTAGTCATGTGACCAGTATGTTCGGGATGTTCGAACAATGTAAACGCTTTAACCAGCCACTTAATTCTTGGGATGTCTCGAGTGTTGAGAATATGTGCAGCATGTTTACCCACTGTTTGAGTTTTAATCAACCACTCGACCAGTGGAACGTGTCGCACGTAAAGAAAATGAGTACTATGTTTGCCGCATGTCACCGTTTCAATCAGCCAATCGGCGCTTGGGATGTTAGCCGATGCGAAGACATGCTCTTTATGTTCCGTGATTGCTATAGTTTTAATCAACCATTGAACTCTTGGAATGTCTATAACGTAAAGAATATGAAGTGTACCTTTGCAGGTTGCCGAGCCTTTAATCAACCGCTTGACTTGTGGGATCTCTCTAATGCAGAGGATATAGATTTTGATGACATGGAATCATTTAATCAAGATCTGAGCTCTTGGCGTATGCCCAAATGTACCTATCTCTCTCTACAAAATACAGGCATGAGTAAAGAGAACCTGTCAAAATCTCTAATTAGCTGGGCGCAAAACCACAATGGACTTGGTATGATTGTCAGAGTCCCTGAGTATAATCTGACCGAAGAAGCGCTAGATACATTAAATTACCTCCGAGAAAAAGGGATTTGGAATGCTGTTAATGTGCCATAACCTGTATTCTACGGTAGTTGCGTTTGTCTTTTGAATGTAGGATAGTATTTGATAGTACTGACTAGTCGTAATGAATATGAAGCTTTGTACGTTGTTACTATTGTTGCTCTCTGTTCTCTTTTCCACTTACGCTGAGGAGCCACCTTGGGTGAATGGAATATTGCCCGAAGTTGGTGAAAATGCCTCTTTATATGGTAGATATTTGGTGGTTTCGGGGGAAGGAGAATCTGAAGCCGAAGCATATCAAGAGGCAGTGAAGAACTACATAACGACCAAGCTATATTCGCAAGGTGTTCGAACCTTGGTGGAGGCAAATGGAACAGAAAAACCAGTTGTGAAAATGATGGCGGATGAAGCGAAGGTGGCTGTTAACGAAATAGATCGTTACAAGGAAACAAACGGCAGAAAGATTACGCTTTACCTCCTGCTTTGGGATACACCGAACGGTAACAATCCGCAAATAATGCCGACCGCCTTCAAAGTTGTCTACGAATATCAGGAAAGGAAAAGAACTACAGATGCTGGCGCATTGCTTCGTTCTCTAGTTTTACCTGGCTGGGGACATCTTTATAAGGGAGATATTCCTACTGGAGTGTTTTATATGCTCGCGACGCCTGCAACATTGGCTCTATCTATTTATGCGACGCGTAAAAGTAGCGAGCTTAGAGGAAGAGGGGATGCCACTCCTTGGATTACAATCGCTATCATGGGGTATCCGTCTTCTTTTTTTCTATATGCTTGGCAATTAAGAAGCGCGCTCGATGCAAGTAATCGAGATATCCGTAAAGCGTCGGTTAATGCTTCTTATAGATATGTCTCGCAAGTGCCACAATACCATTTTATCCCTTGGTTTGCTTTGCAGCACTGTGAGCGGGCACAACCAGTAATAGGTGCTCAGTTACAAGTCTCTTTTTAGAACTGCATTTTTTTATTACCAACGAATTTTTCAAACGAAACGAAAATGAGAATAAAACGAATTCTGTATTTTTTAGCAGCAACTATATCGTTGCTCTTTTTCACTCTTTCTGCACAGGGGGCAGGAAGACCTTTTATCACACGTTGGTTTGGTGTGAAAGGCGAACCAATATCTTTGCCAATTGTAGGAAAAAACTACAAGTTGGTTATAAAAAAGGTTTGCGGAACAAAGATTAAAGAAGTGGTAATCTCAGTCACAGATCCTGCAAAAGCGTATAAATTTATACCACAGGAAACAGGCGAATATAGAGTGGAGGCGGGCCCAGAAGGGGTCGAATACATTGCGATGTCTGAAAATCCTTCCAGTGCTGATAGGTTACTGTATGTTGAAAAATTCGGCACAGTACAGTGGACTACAATGAGTGGGGCTTTTAGTGTTTGTAAG
>CAJPTS010000066.1 GCA_905373625.1 Bacteroidia bacterium | reverse complement strand
TTTTATTGCTTTTTGCGAGCATTTTTCAGCTACTATTTGTGATAAATGCTAGTGCACAGTGGATAAAATTACCTTCGGCAGAGGTACGCTCATATGACATAAGCGGTTTTGACAAGATAGTTCTCACGAGCCCCGCAGATGTCTCCGTGCGCCAGTCAGACAAATTCTCTGTCTCTGCTCGGAGTAAATATAAGGGTGCTTTAGATATTTTGAAGCTTGAGATCAGAGATAGAACGCTGTATATCACGGCCGATCGGAGACTATTTCAGACCTTCCCTGAGCATGATGTGTTTGTCACGTTACCCATTTTGACCTCGCTAACCGTTCTCGGATCGGGCGAAATAGAACTTAAAGGGGCTTTCGTAGGGGAAAGCTTAGAAGCTCGTATCGAAGGATCGGGAGATATGGAACTAGAAGAGGTCAGACTGAGGGACAATTTTAGCGGCACTCTGAATGGCTCGGGCGATTTGAAGTTCAAAAACTTGGCTGCACGCAACATGCAATTGTCTTTACACGGATCGGGCGATATAGAGGGGGCACATGCTGACGTGTTCCAAAACGCAGATTTTTCAATACAAGGGAGTGGGACACTACAAATGAGAGCCGTGAGTTGCGCTAATTTTAGTACGAAGCTGAATGGTAGCGGTGATAACAATTTTAGAAATGTTGCCTTTAGCGAAAATGCAAGTATAGAACTTTCTGGCTCGGGCGATATTAATATCGGGAAATTGGGGGGCGGTAGAACGATCGCTACGGTGCTCCGCGGGAGTGGTGACATCAATTTTAGCTCAGTTGACGTAGAAATTTTTGATGCCGAGCTATATATGTCTGGCGATATATTCGTAGGCGCAGGACAAGCACAGCAGGTATCAGCCTCGGTAAACGGCTCTGGCGATATGAATCTACAGCGCATGATGTGTAAGAGTGCACGGGTACGCCTACAAGGGTCGGGCGATATTGCTCTCGATGTGCGCGATGTGCTTTACATGGAAGGCGTGCACGGCTCGGGCGAAGTGCACTACACGGGCAATCCCACATTGAAGGTAAAGAAATAAGAAGAAAGTATTGCGAGCTCTTAACTCGCGCCGTAGGTTTCCCTCGATTTTATGTAGGCATTGATTAGCATCGTTCTCTGTAAAGGCGAATCGAGAGTTTTAACTCTTAACTTTTAACTGCGCCGTAGGCGCTTTCCTCCCTACAAATTCGTCTTTTATCTGGTACACTTTGAACATATTTCTACTAACTTCGTACATGATTAGTGAATGAGCTAGCACAAATTCGGTAAAGGGATGAAACGTCGTTCTATTTTGGTACGTATCGGGATTTTGGTTGGCGCGGGCATGCTGCTGATCCTTGTAATCATGTTTATGCTTCCGATGAACCAGCTAAAGGAATCGGGCTATGAACAACTGGTAAGCAATGTGCAACAATCCTCACAAACGCTCGTCGAGAAAATAGAAGCCTACCTGCTAGAAGGCGAGGAGTTCACCAGAACGTTTGCCGAGGTTTTCTCTACACCTGACGTAGCCCCTTGCACGCGTACACAAAGCGTAGAACTTATTAAGAATGCCCTAGCCTCCTACCCGTACATTATAGGCGTCGGTTTGGCCTATGAACCTAATGCGTTTGATGGTGCAGATTCCCTCTACGTGGGCGTGGAGGGTAATGGGTTTGCAGGACGTTTTATCCCTTACATAGATAAAGATGCAAACGGCGTAGTACATTTAGATGATACCTGTTACTCGCACATCAATGAGAAGGAAGGTGCTTGGTATTTCGTCCCATTGCGTACAGGAAAAGCGTTCATCAGCGAGCTTTATACCACGAAGGTGCTAGAACGTCAGAATGTCCCCGTATTTACTATTGCAAAGCCTATTTTGCGCAGGGGAGCTATCATTGGCGTAATGTCTGTAGATATTGAGCTGGAATTAGTTCTGGAATGTGTGCGGAGTGCAAAAGACTTCGAGGGTAATGCGACAGTCTCATTATACTCTCCCAAAGGTGCTATTATGGCGACATCGCGGAGTACGACGCGGTCAAATGAAACGTTTGACTGGCAATCGCTCACGCCACAAGAAGTAGCCGCCCTTCAAGGACGAGAGAAGATTTTACACCAAGACGGAGACGCGGTGAGTTATATCATCCCCTTCTATTTTGATTCGTGCGAGAAACCGCTCTTACTTTCGATAGATTTCAACCAATCCGACGCCATGATGGCCGTTTACCGCGGACTAAGTATCTACTTCTGGATCGGGATTCTACTCGCACTCATCCTGCTGTTCTTAGTTCTTTTTGTGATGCGTCGACAGCTGCACCCGATAAAGATCTTGGCAGAACGTATAGAGTCTTTAGCTGGCGGACACTTGGCTACACAACCCATAGGATACGAGGATCGTCGGGATGAAACGGGCATAATATCGCGTAGTTATGCTGACATGGTGCAACACTTGCAAGGTGTGATTCTCAGCATAGAACATTCTACGAGTGACCTTAATGTTAGCAGCGAACATATCAGCAACTCAGCCAATGACATCGCGAGTGCATCGGAGATGGAAGCCTCGTCTACAGACGAAGTCTTATCGCAATGCACGGGAGTGCTGGGCGTATGTAAAAATGATGTAACATTGGCAGATGGGACATCAACCTCCATCGTACAAGCACAAGAGCAGTTGAAACGTTTGGCAGAGAGTATTCATAAAACGAGCCGCACGCTGGGCGAGATTGTTAACCGAGAGATGCTATTGGCCGAGGTCTCTGCACAGACCAATATCTTAGCCCTCAATGCGGCTGTATCGGCGGCACGGGCGGGTGAGCAGGGACGCGGATTTGCAGTAATTGCAAGCGAAGTGCGATTACTTGCAGAGCGTAGTGCTGAGATTGTCAATGGTATCCAAGCTTTGCGAGATACGTCTTTGCAAGTCTCGGATGCTTCGTTAAAAGAGTTAGAACGCCTACAGTCTGTAATGGCAACGCTAATAGATAAGATGGCGGGATTGAACGAAAATAGCCACCATATAACAGACTCGGTACAGCAGATCGAACTTGCTGTTACTGGGCTAAGCAATAATGCGAATTCTAATGCACAAGCGGCTTCGGCGCTATCGGAGGCTAGTAGCGATATTGTGGCGCGCGTGAAGGCGCTGCGCAATGAAATTGCGCATTTTAAGATCGACAAATAAGCCCTTCTGGGGAACGAGGAACTGGAAATCACGCGCAGCGAAAGAAGAGAATAAAAGCGATCAGAAGTATTGATTGTTCAAACAAAAAAGAGACGCAAGAATGACTTGCGTCTCTTTTTATGCCTATAAAAAGCCTAATTACATAGTTTGCCCAGGATAGGACTTCAACCCTTCGGCAAGAACACGCATGGCTTCGCGCAAATCTTCAATTTTAAGAACATAAGCTAAGCGCACTTCATTTTTACCCAATCCTTCCGTTGCATAAAAACCAGTTGCAGGTGCTACCATCACAGTTTTCCCCTCAAAGGAGAACTCCTCTAACATCCATTTCGCAAAGTTGTCAGAGTCGTCTATGGGCAATTTGGCCACTGTGTAGAATGCACCTTTTGGCATCGGGGAGTACACGCCAGGAATTTGATTCAGGGCATTAATCATAAAATCGCGTCGTGCGATATATTCGTTGTACACTGCCTCAAAGTACTCTTTCGGCGTTGCCAGCGCAGCCTCCGCGGCGATTTGTCCAAAAGCTGGCGGACATAAGCGTGCTTGTGCAAACTTCATGGCACTACTGATTAGTTCCTTGTTGCGACTAATAAAAGCACCAACACGTACACCGCACATACTATAGCGCTTTGAAACCGAGTCAAAGAGCACGGTATGCTCTTCAAGCCCTGGCAACTGCATAATGGAATAATGTTCTGCGCCGTCGTAACAGAATTCGCGATAAACCTCATCAGACATGAGGAAGAGATCGTGCTTTTTTACAATTGTACCGAGCTGCTCTATTTCTTGCTTAGAGTACAGATACCCCGTGGGGTTGTTGGGGTTGCATATCAGTATGGCACGCGTACGTGGCGTAATTCGCTTTTCAAACTCTTCTATTGGGGGGAGTGCAAAATCATTATTGATGCTTGACGGAATCGGAATCACGTTAATGCCCGCTTGCATGGCAAAGCCATTGTAATTGGCGTAAAATGGCTCGGGAATAATTACCTCGTCGCCAGGATCTAAGCAGGTTAGAAATGCGAAGATAATAGCCTCCGAGCCCCCATTGGTAATAATGATATCGCTCGGCGATAAATCTATCCCGATTTTCTTATAATAGTTGACCATCCCCTCGCGATAAGAGAGATACCCCGCCGAATCAGAATACGCAATGACGGGCGTCTTTATCTGACGGATGGCATCGAGTGCCCCCTCTGGCGTTTTTATGTCGGGTTGCCCTATGTTAAGGTGATAAACCTTTATTCCCCGCGCTTTGGCGGCATTGGCATAAGGTACTAACCTACGTATGGGTGAGGCGGGCATTTGTAGCCCTTTAGCAGAGACTCTTGGCATCCTATTCACTCCTATTGTTTATTGAGTACTTTTTACACTTCTAACATCTAATGATTAACCGATTCGCCTCCTGACGGTTATTGAAACAACGGCTGACGTTCGGCAGACATTTTAGGACAAAAGCTAAATGCATCCGTCCATATTTTTACGTTTTTCACTTTCCAAGTGTGTAGATCGGCGTCCAGATCGGAACATTTGTAGAAGATCGCTGCACAATCTTCGCAGTCTGAAAGATTGGGAACTCCTGCATCCGGAGCAATGTGAAGAGAGGCACAAGTAGCAAAAGCTAAACGCATCGAATGCCACTTTACATCGCCCCAACGAACCACCTCACGAAGATAGTCATTAGAGCCAACGACGTATAAAGAATCGTAGAGTAGTGTTCTCTCGTGCAGCAGGTCGTCGCCAATTACCATTTGAAACCTCTCAAGCCCGTTGGGATGAACCTCGATATCATACACTCCCGCACTGTTTAATGCGATCCCGAGCACCTCGCCATGTTTAATTTCAGTCTCTTCCCATTCCCCGAACTCCTCACCTATTAAGCGCCAGCGGAAACGAAGCTTACCCTGAGCAGGAAAACTCAGTACACACGAATCGGGCACTTCCCAACGGGTAACAAAAGTGGCATCGCCCGAACAATTCGTAAAAGAGAATAACGATATTAACAAACCTAGAACACTAAAAATACAACGAAACCAATATGACATATTCACACCTAAAATACTTCTATAAAATTAGCATTACCCGAGAGGTCAATTCTGTGCAATTTGTAGCCCCATCGGGTAGCACTAAGTCTTACCAAGCAACATGCGCGATGTTTGGGTATAAAAAACGAAGAACTTTGATTAACAAAACGTTCACTAAGCGCTATTTCTTGGGTAGAGGTATAAAATTATGCTGTGTATTGAGCGAAACCCAATCGCCCTCTTTGAGTCTTATATCTAAGGCGCCAGCGGTAAATTTGTTTACAACTTTAAGTTTTATAACACGGATCGATTCAATTTGCTCCGTCGTTAAATTCTCTTGTAGCGCTTGGAATTCTTTTTGCGAATAGCGTTTTCCGTTGACATAAATATTGAGCGTCGATTTTCTACCCTTTATGTAGTAGACGCCCGCCTTGTACTGTAAAGTCGGTTGTCTTTTCAAAAATGTAGCCAGCGCAATACTAGTCTTTTGTTTGGCGAGCGGCAAATTCGTAGCCGTGTAGAAGTCAGTTCTAATCTTGGTCTGTATGTCTGAACTAATCTCGCCGACCAGCGCTGGAGGTGCGTCATAACGAATACACTTGTAGGTCGCATTCTTAGATCCGTAGAGCAACGTAACTACGTATTGCTTTTTGTAATCTATCGGCGTTCCGCGGAAAGAGAAAAAGCCAGCCCCGTCGGTCATAGTTATGGCTATATATTTAGAAGGGCTAGTGGCCAGTGCCAGCACCACGGGTACAAATTGCCCACGCTGACTGACCTCGGTAGTTGAGGTTCCGTAAACGTAACCTTGAAACCAATAGTTAGTTGTAGGCTGTGCTAGGAGAGTCAATGGGAAAAATAACAACAAGAACAATAGTCCTCTAAAGCCGCATTTCAGCATCTTTCATTCCTCCTTGTAATGAATATTTGATGTATAAAGGTAATGTTTTGAACGCATACCGAATGCGAAATACGGGGAGATTTGTATGAATGCGAGCTATGGCACGTATTACAATGTGCTTGAAAATTGTAAAATGGAATTTTACGGAGAAAACTGATGCGTCCGTTAAGATGGTGTGTTATAATGCGCAAACTGCGATGTTGCTTGAGAAATTAAGCCCTTTAGCCCCATTCTCAGAGTCTTGCATTTTACACATTCTAAACACGTAAAAAGGGGGATAAAATTTTATTTTGACCCGCCCGCTTGCATACACCTCTTCGCTCATCCCTATTCTTCTCTTTTACATTGCAGTGTCATACTGAACACTGCGCCTATTTTTATTGTTTTTTAGAAACCGTATTTATTAAGAATAGAGCTTATATAAAATGCGTTAGGCTATACCGAATAGCTACCTTTGTATAGCAAAAATGAATAATGACGTAGTCCTCTTAACCAAATGCTACTAGGAAGGGCTACCGACAATAAAGAGAGGAAATGTTTCGAATTCTGAAGAAAGAGAAGCTAGCACCCGCCATTTACTTGATGGATATCTATTCTCCTCGAGTTGCGGAGTCTGCCCACCCAGGGCAATTTGTCATTGTGCGTGTCGACGAGAAAGGGGAACGCGTACCGCTTACGATTGCCGACTATAATAAGGCGACGGGCGCTGTTACGATCGTCATTCAAACGATCGGGGCAAGTACATCAAAACTTTGTGACCTCAATGAAGGAGACTCGGTCTTGGACTTTGTCGGTCCGCTTGGGTTGCCAAGTGACCTCTGCGAGATGAGCGATGACGAGCTTGCCCAGAAACGGATCATTTTCGTGGGAGGTGGTTTAGGTGCTGCACCTATCTATCCCCAAGTCAAATATTTGGCAGAAAGAGGTTTTAAGCCCGACGTAATCATCGGTGCAAAGACTAAAGAAATTGAGATTATGCGCCCCGAGCTTGAAGCGGTTTCCGCAAACTACTACCAAGCTACGGATGACGGCTCTGACGGCTTCCACGGCATGGTGACAGATTGTCTGAAAGACTTGGTACAGAACCACGGCAAGCAGTACAATCATTGTGTTACGATCGGTCCTATGATTATGATGAAATTCGTAGCAAAGCTCACACAGGAGTTGGGTATCTTCACCATTGCAAGCTTGAACACTCTTATGGTAGACGGTACGGGGATGTGTGGCGCCTGCCGTGTAAGCGTTGGTGGAAAAATGCGTTTTACGTGTGTAGAAGGTCCTGAATTTGATGCCCACCAAGTCAACTTTGACGAGGCGCTCCGCCGTCAGGGCATGTATCGCGATTTTGAAAAGTCGCGCCTAGAAGAATATAAGAACACTGCAAACTAAACGAAGAGGATGGCTCAGAAGAAAGAACGTGTTCCAGTACGCGAACAAGAACCACAAATTCGTGTACAGAACTTTCAGGAAGTTTGCTACGGCTATAACGTAACCGAGGCTCAGGAGGAGGCAACGCGTTGTTTGCAATGCAAGAAGCCCCGCTGCATGGAGGCATGCCCTGTAAATATCCACATTCCACAATTCATCAAGAAAGTGCTCGAGGGCGATGTCTTGGGCGCAGCTGATATCATTGGACAGGATTCGAGCCTCCCCGCAGTATGTGGGCGTGTCTGCCCGCAGGAAACACAATGCGAAGGATCTTGTATTGTGGGCATTAAGGGTGTACCTGTTGCAATTGGGAAACTAGAGCGCTTTGTGGCAGATACGGCACGCGAGCAAAACCATTTTAATTTGGAGTGTGCACCTAAGAATGGCAAGAAGGTGGCCGTAATTGGTTCAGGACCTGCTGGCTTGGCTTGTGCCAATGACTTAGCACGAAAAGGCTATAGCGTTACCATTTTTGAGGCGTTGCACGAAGCAGGAGGCGTATTAGTGTATGGAATCCCCGAATTCCGTCTGCCGAAGGAGACGATTGTAAAATCAGAGATAGAAAACCTAAAGAAGCTAGGGGTAGAGATAATTACAGATGTGATTGTGGGACGCACGGTAACCATAGACCACCTGTTAGACGTGGAGGGCTACGGAGCAGTGTTTATTGCTTCGGGGGCTGGTTTGCCAAAGTTTATGAACATCCCAGGCGAGAACCTAAATGGGGTAGTATCAGCGAATGAGCTCTTGACGCGTGCCAATCTTATGAAAGCGTTTGACAAAAGCTATGACACCCCCATCTACGTAGGCAAGCGTGTAGCAGTAGTAGGGGGGGGGAATGTAGCGATGGATGCAGCGCGTACAGCCGCTCGTTTGGGAGCTGAGGTACATTTGGTGTATCGTCGTTCAGAGGCTGAGCTTCCCGCACGTGCTGAGGAAGTACATCACGCAAAAGAAGAGGGCATTATTTTCAACCTACTTTGCAACCCCGTGGAGATTTTGGGCGATGAGAAAGGTTGGGTTACTGCTATTCGTGCCATACGCATGGAACTAGGAGAGCCAGATGCCAGCGGACGTCGCAGTCCGAAGGAAGTACCAGGGTCGGAGTTTGATATTCCGTGCGACGTAGTATGTATGGCGCTCGGTACGTCGCCGAACCCCATGATAGCCGCTACAACCCCAGGTC
>CAJPTS010000065.1 GCA_905373625.1 Bacteroidia bacterium | reverse complement strand
GTCAGATGCTACGAATAAAAAGGTAACGTGGAGTTCCAATAATACAGAGGTTGCCTCAGTAGAAGACGGCACAATAACTGCGGTTTCAGGCGGTAAAACTACTATTACAGTAACAACGGAAGATGGCTCTCATACAGCTGCGTGCGAAGTTTCTGTAATCATTCCCGTCACAGGCGTTACTCTTTCCCAAACCAGACTTTCTTTGGAAAAAGGCAAAACAGCAACTCTAACAGCGACTGTTGCTCCGTCAGATGCTACGAATAAAAAGGTAACGTGGAGTTCCAATAATACAGAGGTTGCCACAGTAGAAGATGGCACTGTAACAGCGGTTTCTGGTGGTAAAGCTACCATTACAGTAACTACGGAAGACGGAGGGCATACTGCTACGTGCAGTGTGATTGTAAAACTGCCTGATGGCACTGATCCAGTAGATGTAACGGGAGTCAAACTTTTCCCTGCAACGCTACCTCTCAAACTGGGAACTTCGCATACGCTTATTACAAGCGTAGAGCCCACTAATGCAACGAATAAAGCCGTAACGTGGAGTTCTTCAAACGAGGCTGTTGCTACAGTCTCAGACAAGGGTTTAGTAGAAGCTAAAACAGTCGGCACTGCCACGATAACCGTAACTACGAAGGACGGTGGTCACACAGCTATCTGCGAGGTGAATGTAACAGTAGAAGATGTAGTCCTTACTGGCTTAACTATCTCGCCTTCTGAAGTGAGTGTAGAAGCCAATAAAGAGGTTACACTGTCTGTAAGTTTTGAGCCTGTAAGTGCAACGCACAAGGGAGTGAAATGGAGCTCGAACGATCCGACAATTGCCACAGTCGACGAGCATGGAAAAGTAAAAGGTATTGCAGCAGGCGAAACGACAATCACCGTCGTAAGCGAGAAGTATGAATCTGTAAACAATACCTGTAAGGTAACCGTAATTCCGCCTACAGCCGTAGAAGACGCAGTGTTCTCCAACGTTGTAGTGTCGCCCAATCCGTTTGAAACTCAATTACGCATTTCAAACGATGATGTGCGCGGGAAATACACCTTGTACAACACGCAGGGCGTTGAGGTTGCTTTTGGCGCTTTAGAAGGCGCGGAAACGCGCATTAACACCGCATCGTTCCCCGCAGGTATGTATCTATTACACCTCACGGCGGAGAATGGAGCAACGAAAACCTATACGGTGGTAAAAAGGTAGTTGTGAAGTAAAATTTGTAGTAAACAACGGGCGCTTCCTTTGGGAGGTGTCCGTTGTTTGTGTATGCACAAAAAGTAATAGTAGCGAAAGCTGATTTGCGCAATACTGCACAAAAAAAGGTGTGTCATGTTTCATCTGACACACCCTTTCTGTCAAATCTGACCGTGTATTGACTTACAACTCTTGGAAGCTCTCCACTTCGGCTGTAGGTTCTGTCTTCTTTATTAGCCCTTGTAAGACATTGCCTGGTCCGAGTTCAACAAAAGATGTTGCTCCGTCAGCCACCATAGCATGCACTATTTGCGTCCAGCGTACGGGCGCTGTGAGCTGCTTTACTAGGTTTGCCTTGATCTCAGCAGGATCTGTGTGGGGCTTAGCATCTACATTCTGATAGATGGGGCATAATGGCTTATTAAATTGCGTTTTCTCAATGGCCTCAGCCAGTTTCTGACGCGCAGGTTCCATTAGCGGGCTGTGGAAAGCGCCGCCTACTTTAAGGGGTAAAGCGCGTTTAGCGCCCGCCGCCTTCATAGCTTCGCAAGCTTGTTCTATCCCCCGCATGCTCCCCGAGATAACCAATTGACCAGGGCAGTTGAAGTTTGCAGGTACTACAACATCTGTAATGCTTTGACAAATCTCTTCTACCTTCTCGTCTGGCAAACCAATGATAGCCGCCATAGTGGAGGGCTCTAATTCGCAGGCAGCTTGCATGGCTTGAGCACGTGCCGAGACTAATTGTAAGCCGTCTTCAAATGAAAGAGCGCCGCAAGCCACG
Organism: Bacteroidia bacterium; assembly: GCA_905373625.1. Taxonomy (GTDB): domain Bacteria; phylum Bacteroidota; class Bacteroidia; order Bacteroidales; family CAJPTX01; genus Bacteroides_D. The sequence goes on along the minus strand of CAJPTS010000065.1, from coordinate 6,756 downwards.
AGCGCGCTGAACTCGCCGAGCGAGTGTCCTGCCACCATATCAGGCTTGAAATTTGGAAAGAGACGCGCCAAAATCACAGAATGTAAGAAGACCGCTGGTTGTGTGACTTTTGTCTGTCGTTGCGCCTCTTCGGGTCCTTCAAACATGACGTCTGTAATAGCAAATCCCAAAATCTCGTTGGCTTGAGTAAATAGCTTCTTTGCTTCGGGCGAGTTCTCAAAAAGGGGCTTCCCCATTCCGACGTACTGCGCACCCTGTCCTGGAAACACAAATGCTTTCATCCTAAAAAGTTTTTTCATTTGTTCGTAGAGCAAAGATAATTATTCCGAAATTGCAAATCATAAACAATGGCTTTGTACAGAAAGAGCGGAAAGAATATTTGTGATTAGCGCCTAGCTAGAGTTACATTTGTGATAGAAGATAAACTCAAGGCAGTAAAGAGGAGCGACTGGATGATATCTTTAAATAAAATCAAGCAATTAACTGATTTTCTGCAACCTGTAATTGTTAGCAACGTACAGTTTTTGTGCAGAAAATAAATAGGTCGCGCCCATCTGTATGAACGCGACCTACAACAACCAGTTTTCCTCTTACGAAGACAAAGTTAAAAATGAAAATTGAAGTATCAAAATACAATTGTAAACAATAGGAAATAATTTTCCAATCTACACGCGCATAGTGCTTATAAAAGCTAGTGTGCGCCTAGGAATAAAATTGCTAACAACAATTTGTAATTTTGTGCGTGTCAAAATTACCTTATCAAGGCAGAAATGGGGCAAAAGGAGCATAACGCGGTAATAGGTTATCAGAAGGCAGAGAGCTGGGACGAGGCAAAGACGCAGGAACTTGCAGAACATTATACCGCTATTTTAGAACTCCTCGGGGAGGATACTGAGCGAGACGGGTTATTAAAAACCCCCTTACGTGTAGCTAAGTCTATGCAATTCCTGACGCAAGGTTATGCGCAAGATCCGCATGCCATATTGCGCGGTGCACTCTTTCGCGAAGAGTACCAGCAGATGGTGATTGTGAAAGACATTGAGCTTTATTCGCTTTGCGAACACCATCTACTCCCGTTTTACGGTAAAGCACATGTGGCGTACATACCTGACGGATATATAACAGGGTTGAGTAAAATAGCACGAGTTGTAGACGCTTACGCCCGTCGCTTACAAGTACAAGAGCGTCTTACACGCCAGATATTAGAGTGTATTCATGACACGCTCCACCCCCTAGGCGTGGCAGTGGTAATTGAAGCAGCGCATATGTGTATGCAGATGCGTGGAGTAGAAAAACAGAACAGTGTAACCACCACATCGGCTTTCAAGGGAGCATTCTTAAGTGATAATAAGACGCGCGAGGAGTTTATACAACTCATAAAAGGCTCGTTGTCTTAATTGAGGCGACTGATGGCATTGCGGCATTGGTTCAAATTTATACGTTTTTCGCACACTCTTTTTGCGCTTCCCTTTGCAGCAGTAGGCTACACAATGGGGTTACGAGAGGTGCAGCATTTTGAGTGGAGTACTCTGCTGCTCGTCTTGCTCTGCATGGTCACTAATCGCAATGCGGCCATGGCATTTAATCGGTTGGTAGATTTGCGTATAGATGCTCGGAATCCTCGTACCGCCAATCGGGAGATCCCACGACGTCTTATTCCACCGCGTGCCGCTCTCATCTTTGTGATAGTAAACAGTATTCTATTCGTTGGTGCTTGTGCATGGCTCAATAGGCTTACCCTAATTCTCTCGCCCGTAGCGCTCCTAACGGTCTTTTTATATAGCTATACGAAGCGTTTTACGTGGCTCTGCCATTATATTTTGGGCTGTGGGTTGGCGTTAGCTCCCATAGGCGCTTTTCTTGCCGTAACAAGTCATTTTTCTGCCAGTACAGTAGTGCTTGGCGTAGGCGTGATGTGCTGGGTGGCTGGCTTTGATATCATTTATGCATTGCAAGACGAGGAGTTTGATCGTAGTCACCATCTTTATTCCATCCCGTCACGCTTTGCCACGCGCGTTTCGCTGCACATTGCACGTGTAACCCACTTATTCGCTGTTCTGAGTTTTGCTTTTTATATAGCATTCTGTATGCCAGATGTTTGGCAAGCATATACCGCTTTGCTACTGTTTACGGTGGTACTTGTATACCAACATTTGTGCTTCCATCAGAATTCTAAAGGAATAGATGGGGCGTTTATGCTACTAAACAGTATAAATAGCACCTTTTTCGGGTGCTTGCTCGTGCTTATTCTTCTGTTTACACAGTTCTAATTCGCTGCTATTTTGCACCAACGCACGTCGTCTTACGCCTCCCACCCAGTCAGTTCACGTTCTATTTTTGGGGTTATTTTTCTCTCTATTTTAGGGAATACCCTCCTCTTTGTGTTGAAATTATGGGTAGGAATCCGTAGTCATTCGCTAGCATTGCAGGCAGACGCGTGGCATACCATCTCAGATACTTTAAGCTCGCTGGTGGTTCTCGTAGGGGTTTATATTGCTCGTCGTCCCGCAGACCGCGAACACCCATTTGGGCATGGGCGTTACGAATTACTCACCACCTTATTGGTTGGCGCTATGTTAGCTTGGGTAGCGGGCACTTTTCTGTACAAAGGGATTTTGTTGCTCTTAAACCGAGATTCTGCCGAATTTGGAACGGCTGCCATAGTGGTAACCGTGGTGGGGATTCTCGTAAAAGAGATCATGGCGCGTATTACGTTTAGGGAGGCACGGCGATCAGGGAATACTGCCTTGTATGCAGATGGGTGGCATCATCGGAGCGATGCTCTCTCCTCGGTTGTTGTCTTGTGTGGGATCTTTTTAGGGTATTACTTCTGGTGGATAGATGGTGCGTTGAGTATCGTAGTAGCGCTCATGATAGCCTATGTAGCATGGCAGACCATTAAACGCGCTTCCAGCACTTTGGTTGGCGAAGCGCCATCGCAAAAGCTTCAACTGGAAATTGAAAAAGTGGTTAGAAATGCCATGCCTCAGTACAATCTCTCGCCGCATGATTTCCGTCTCCACAATTACATACAGAACCAAGAGCTGACCGTGCACATAGTTTTACCCGATGCTATGACGGTGAGTGAGGCACACAATATAATTGCCCAGATCGAGAGACAACTGCAGCAGGAGCTTGCGCTAAATGCAACCGTGCATATAGAACCCCGTAGTGCCTATTTCGGGAAAAATAGTGCAACGAAGGCATAGAAAACCTAGGGGGTCAAAGATCGGTGCTCAGCGATAGAATACCTTGGCAATAAACGCGCATAGACAAAGATATTCCCGCACCGTTTAGTTCTTATGCACATATAAAAAAACGGTTGGGAGAGAGTTTATCTAACCCAACCGAAATGAAAATCAAGAGGATTTACCTATTCCAAAATCTCGCCTTTGCGAGCACGCATCGTGTTTATCATCAGTGAAAGGATGGTCATAGGACCGACTCCGCCTGGTACGGGTGTGATGTAGCTGCTCTTTGGCGCTACCTCGTCATAAGCCACATCTCCTCGGAGTTCCCATCCGCGCGGATTTTTGTCGGTTTCTACACGGTTGATCCCCACGTCTATGACAATGGCGCCTTCCTTTACCATGTTTGCTTTTACAAAGTCTGCTTTTCCAACGGCTGCAATTAGAATATCGCCTGAACGAAGCACCTCTTCCAGATTTTCCGTCTTGCTGTGGCAGACCGTGACAGTGCAATCGCCAGGCTCGCCCTTCTGTAATAACATATTGGCTATCGGAAGCCCAACTATGTGGCTACGTCCTAACACCACAACGTGTTTACCGCGAGTCGGAATTTTGTAGTACGCTAAAAGTTTTACAATCCCATACGGAGTGGCAGGAAAATAACACGGCAATCCCAAGAGCATGCGTCCTAAACTAACGGGATGAAAGCCATCTACATCCTTTCGTGGCAAGATGCGGTGCGTAACGCGCTGTTCGTTAATATGTTTCGGGAGTGGCAACTGTACAATGAGTCCATCAATTGTAGCATCTGCGTTAATGTTATCAATCTCCTGCAAGAGGCGATCTTCCGAGACTTCCACGTCGAAACGACGTACCTCGGAGATAAAACCGAGTTCTGCGCATTTTTTTTCCTTATTGCGCACGTAGGTCTCACTCGCGGGGTTATTACCTACAAGAATAGCCACTAACTTGGGCGCGCGCTCGCCTTTTGAGACAAGTGCCTCTACCTCTGCTTTCAATTCTGCTGACAGCGCCTCTGCTGTTTTCTTTCCATCTAGTATTTGCATGTAGTACTTCAAATATTTATTAACTCCGTACTATAACAACGAAGCTGTGCGCATATTGTTAAATCGGTGCAATACAAAGATGACAGATTTTCTACTATCAGTTGCCTCATTGGCTTACAAAATGACCAAAGGGTGCGTATTGCTTTTCTCTTATACCGCAAATAATCTTTTATATTTCAATGAAATACAGAATCACGGTGGCGTGTTAAATGGTATTTTTGTATGCATTGTTTGTTGGTTTCAAAAAAACAATCTACCTTTGTGTCGCTTTCGAGAAATGCGAGGGCGAGTGTTCTTAAAATATTCCTCATTAGCTCAGTTGGTTAGAGCACCTGACTGTTAATCAGGGGGTCCTAGGTTCAAGTCCTAGATGGGGAGCGCGTTTATGTTTACTATACTAGGATTCTGTTACCATCGGAGTCCTTTTTTTATTTTCTGCAATTCCTATATTTTGCAGGAGTACCTCTCTAAAGACTACTTAAGTACTAGGTTCAAAGTATGAAGTAAGCCCCAGATTGAAGTCGCTTGTCGTGTACTTCGTACCAGATGAAGCTTAGAACTTGCTTTTTGCTTACCTCACCTCTCGTTCCTTAATTGCTGTGCATAGATCGCGAAAGTGCTACCTTTGTACGCAATAATTATCGGAGGAATAAAAAACCATCAAAATGTATAGAACGCATCGGTGTGGCGAGTTGCGCATGGCGCACGTAGGACAGACTGTTACAGTCTGCGGATGGGTACAGCGAGTACGTAAAATGGGCGGTCTACTCTTTGTAGATCTGCGTGACAGATGGGGCATTGTGCAGCTTGTAGTCTCCGATGAGCAGCCTGAACTTCGCACGAACCTCGAGAGTTTAGGACGCGAATGGGTGATTAGCGTTACGGGCGTTGTGCGTGAACGTTCTAGTAAAAATGCTACACTCCCTACGGGCGACATCGAAATCGAATTACAAAACCTAACGGTGCTCAACAAAAGCGAAGTTCCTCCATTCACCATCGAGACTGAAACCGATGGCGGCGACGAGCTCAGGATGAAGTACCGTTATCTAGATATCCGCCGTGCGCCTGTACGTGACGCGTTGCTATTACGACACCAGATGGCTCAAGCGGTTCGCATGTACCTGAATCGGCGCGATTTTGTAGAGATTGAGACTCCGTTTCTCATTAAATCTACTCCCGAAGGCGCGCGCGATTTCGTAGTGCCATCACGTATGCATACAGGAGAGTTCTATGCTCTACCTCAAAGTCCACAGACTTTCAAACAGCTACTGATGGTGGCAGGCATGGAGCGTTACTATCAGATCGTGCGTTGTTTCCGCGACGAGGACTTACGCGCAGATCGGCAGCCCGAGTTTACACAGATCGACTGCGAGATGTCTTTTGTGGAAAGAGAAGACATCTTGCAAGAATTCGAAGGCTTTATGAGGCATCTTTTCAAAGAGGTTTTAGACGTCGAATTCGCTGCTCCGTTCCAACGCATGCCTTATTCAGAAGCAATGGCGAAGTACGGGTGTGATAAGCCCGATTTGCGTGTCGGCATGGAGATCTGCGAAGTGACTGACAGCGTGCGAGAAACAGGATTCTCTGTTTTTGATTCTGCCGATTATGTGGGGGGGATTTGTGTAAAAGATGGTGCAAAATACACTCGTAAACAGTTAGATGCGCTCACAGATTATGTGAAACGACCACAAGTAGGGGCTACAGGGCTAATTTATGCGCGAGTGGAAGAAAACGGCACTATTAAATCTTCGGCTGACAAGTTTCTCTCCCAAGAACTTTTGTTACAACTAGCCAATAAGTTAGCCGCCACGCACGGCGATCTGATGCTCTTCATGGCGGGCAAGAGAGTACAAACTCTCGTGGCGCTCGGCGCTCTCCGTTTAGAAGTGGCACGCAGAGAGAATTGGCTTGATCCGCATGTTTTCAAACCGTTGTGGGTGGTAGACTTTCCACTCTTCGAATGGGATGACGAAACGCAGCGTTTTTATGCCATGCACCACCCTTTCACATCGCCGCACCCCGAAGACGTAGAGCTCTTTGAATCTAATCCTGGTGCTATGCGAGCTAATGCCTATGACATGGTAATAAATGGTACAGAAGTGGGCGGAGGTTCCATACGTATTTTTGATAGGACGGTTCAGGAGCGCATGTTCCACGCATTGGGCTTTACGCAGGAAAGTGCACGTGCACAGTTCGGATTCTTATTAGATGCCTTCCGTTTTGGAGCACCGCCTCACGGGGGAATAGCTTTTGGTTTTGACCGACTTTGTTCTTTATATGGGGGCTCAGACTCCATTCGAGATTACATAGCCTTCCCCAAGAACAATGCGGGGCGCGATGTTATGATAGCCAGCCCTTCTAGCCTTGACCCAGCGCAGTTAGATGAACTGCACCTTGTCATAAAAGAGTAAAAAGACCTTAAAAGGTTAGTCATCAACGTATTCTGTAAAGTTAAGAGTGCGCTTTGTGACTTTTGTAGGGACGAGGCGCACCATTAAAAG
>CAJPTS010000064.1 GCA_905373625.1 Bacteroidia bacterium | reverse complement strand
GGCTTATACTGACTGGCACTGAGTCATTTTTTTTTGTACAGCCCGATGGTGTTATTTGATAAGTCAATTGATCTAGTTGGATGTAATTATAAATGTCACTTTCTACTGGTCCAAAAGGCATAGCTACGAATTTGTTAAAGATATTTATTAGGGATATCGGCTTCTGAAGTTCTTCTTCAGAAGATGAAAGACCTACGGTTAGAAAAAGTAGTTTTAACAACTTCACCGTTGAAAAATCTCGGCAGTCGCCACCATTGTGATCTCTCAATACATCAATAAAATACTCAAAAGCAATTTCCTTGTTGCTTTTAGCTACATCACAGAAAATTCCTTCGTCCGACATACCTTATGTGCCACCTAATCCAAAACAATTACCCACTCCAAAGCTAATAAAAAAGTGCGACTTAAGCCGCACTCAATACACTCCACTGAATACACTATTCACGTTATTTCTTCGCCACTTTGTCGCCGTCGTACGCCCACTTGAGGTAAGAAGCGCCCCAAGTAAAGCCTGCACCAAAAACAGCAAAAATGATATTGTCGCCCTTGCGCAATTTAGACTCCCAGTTCCACAGACAAAGGGGCAGTGTACCACTCGTAGTATTGCCGTATTTCTGGATGTTTACCATCACCTTTTCAGGTGAGAGTCCCATACGTTTTCCTGTAGCATCTATGATACGTTGGTTAGCCTGATGGGGGCAAAGCCACGTTACCGTATCGCCCGTCAAACCATTGCGTTCCATTACCTCTAACGCCGTATCGCCCATGTGGGAAACGGCAGACTTGAAGACTGTTTGCCCTTCTTGATATACATACTGCTCGTGAGAATCGTAGTTCTCTTTGGTGACAGGGTAACACGACCCTCCGTTTTTCACCAATAGGTGGGTACGCCCCGAGCCGTCAACGCGCATGATACTATCAATTAAGCCATAACCTTCTGTATTGGGCTCTAAAAGAACAGCGCCTGCTCCATCACCAAATATCGGACACGTTGTTCGGTCTTGATAGTTCATCAGCGATGACATCTTGTCAGAGCCTACAACAACCACCTTTTTGTGAGTTCCCGACTCAATGAATTTTGACGCGGTAACGAGCGTATAGAGAAAGCTAGAGCAGCCAGCGTTAATATCATAACCAAAGGCATTGGTTATACCGCACAGGTCGGCAACAATATTCGCAGTAGCGGGTACGGGCTGATCTGGCGTTACAGTAGCGAGGAGCAACATATCCACTTCTTCGGGCTTTGTGCCCGTCTTTTTTAGGAGAAGATTCACTGCTTTGGCTGCCATATAGCTAGCTCCAAGTCCTTCTCCTTTGAGAATACGACGCTCCTTAATCCCGATTCGTGTCATAATCCATTCATCGGACGTATCAACCATTGTGCTTAATTCCTCATTTGTGAGGATATAATCGGGGACATAGCCTGCTACGCCCGTAATGCTCGCCAAAATCTTAGACATGAAATGCTTGTTTAAATTTAGCACAGAGTGAAGAGGCTATAACTCTTCCCGTCTGGCGAATCATGCTGTTAATTGCTCTACCATTCGAGATCCCGTGTCCGATAATTACGGGTGCGTTCACACCTAAAACAGGAGTTCCGCCGTAGTGTTCAAAATTGAATCTATCTAGGTAAGGATCTTGTATCCCTCTTCTTTTAGCAATCATATAGAAGGACTCTGCCTCTTTCAAGACAATATTTCCCACAAAGCCATCGCACACCACTACATCGGCACGCTTGTTCGAGAAGAGCTCATTTCCTTCTATATTTCCGACAAAATGGAAATCGGTTGCATTAGCCATCAGCTCATGGGTAGTCTTTGCGAGCAGATTTCCTTTTTCGGCTTCAGCACCAATATTCAGCAGAGCTACTCGCGGCTTATCTACTCCCAAGACGTACTGCGAATAAAGCGAACCGAGTACTCCGTATTGCACTAAAACCTCAGGTTTGCAGTCAGAATTCAGACCAGCATCTAACACTAGGTTAAACTGAGTCTCATTGACAGGAATATAAGCCGCTATGGCAGGTCTTGTGAGTCCAGGTACCGTCTTTATGTAGGTCATAGTACCCGCCATCATCGCGCCAGTATTTCCAGCGCTAGCAAAGCCGTCTATTTTACCAGAAGCGAGGTGTTGGAATCCGACACTGATACTAGAGTCTGGTTTTTTGGTTATGCCACTGACAGGGTGATCGTTCATCGTTATAACCTCAGAACAATGTACGATCTCGTACTGTGCAGGGTCTCCCCCTTGTGATTCAAACTCCTTCTCGAGCTGCGCGGCATCGCCAAAAAGCACTAGCTGTACATCGTTCGTAACCCATTCACGAGCGAGGAGTACCCCTTCTACGACAGCTTTTGGCGCATAGTCGCCGCCCATGGCATCTATCCCTATACGCATCTTACAACTTCGAGTTTGTGTACTAGGCTTGGGACTTTTTTATAACAAGCTGTTGCCCACGGTAGTAACCACACTCTGGGCAAACGCGGTGACGCTGTATAAGCGCTCCACAGTGTGAACACGTGCACAGGGTTGCGCCCACAATAGCATCATGTGAACGACGTTGATTACGGCGCTGTTTCGAAGTCTTTGATTTCGGATGTGCCATATCTCTATTCCTCCTTCTTTTTTCTTTCGTTTGATGTAGCGAGCAGCTGCTTTTCTAGCTTGGCAAACTCCTCGCCACAAATATTACCTAGGCTTATGCCTTTTTCTTCTTTCAAAATATAATCGAGCATCTGCGCGTCGCAGTCGGTGGCATTGGTACCAAAATCGCCGTGATTTACACTCATGGGCAAAGACAGATACAGGCTCTCACGGATATAATCCGCCAAATCTAAGGCTTCGCGTGCAGAGCTAATTTGCCAGACCTCATCCTCCAGATTCTCTTCCGTCTCTGCCGTAGCTCTCACTTCGAGTATGCCATCGTATTCTAACGGGACGCGCACACCGCTTAAGCAACGTGTGCAGGAGAATGTGGCTTCGCCATCTAGGGAAAGGTCAAAATAATAGACACCACTCTCGCCGACGGCGTCGCCTGCATAACGACCTTCTAAGTGCAAATGCATCTGTAGATCTGTTGCGCCGTAATAAGAACTGTCTGCAAAGAAATCAGCAGACAGCTCCTCTTCTCGAAGAAGATTTTGCCTCCGCACTTCAAACAAATCTATTTCGTATGCTGGTAACAGCTCTGCCATAATACCCCCCACCTAGCCCGCAAAGATAGTACTTTCTAAAAGTTCCACAAAAACCGCGCCTTACAGACTGTGCAGCCTTCGGGCTATTTGTTTGTGGAGCGTGTACTATTTGTGTCCTAGAAAATGGTAATGACTCCCGTAACGTTCAAAAGCTGCACGATCGAGCATTTCACGGTCGTCGGGGTGCGCTACCGAGATGATCAGTCGGGCACGCTCTTGTAACGTCTTCCCGTAGAGATTTACTGCGCCGAATTCGGTTACCAACCAGTGCATATGCGAACGAGTGGTTACGACGCCTGCGCCAACTTTTAGTGTTGGTACAAGCTTACTCTCGCCCTTGGCGGTACGAGACGGCATGGCAATAATTGGCTTCCCACCTTGCGAGCGCGAGGCACCGTATAAGAAGTCTATTTGTCCACCGACCCCCGAATAGAACTTCGTCCCGATTGAGTCGGCACAAACTTGCCCTGTGAGATCTACTTCGAGCGCGGAGTTTATAGCCGTCATACGGGGATTTTGTGCAATGATGAACGGGTCATTCGTGTACCCGACGTCCATCATTAACACGCCTGGATTATTGTCGACAAAATCATAGATGCGCTGTGATCCCATAAGGAATGTGGAGACAATGCGATATTTGTCAGTTTCTTTCTTCGCCCCGTTAATTACCCCTTTTTCCACAAGTGGCAACACGCCATCTGCAAACATCTCAGTATGAATGCCGAGATCTTTATGATTGGTAAGACAAGCCAAGACTGCATTTGGGATGTTTCCGATCCCCATCTGAAGTGTAGCGCCGTCTTCTATGAGCTCGGCACAGTTTTTCCCGATTGCTTGTTCTTCTGCATTCGGCGTTCCGAAATGTACTTCTTCCAACGGTTCATCATTAAGTACCCAACGGTCAATGTGCTCAATGCGGACCATGGCATCGCCCCATGTACGGGGCACGTGCTTATTGACAACAGCGATTACGCAACGCGCTTTTTCAATTGCCGCCAAAGTGGCGTCTACCGAACTCCCCAAGGATACGTAACCGAACTCATCTGGTGGCGACACCTGCACCATGGCGACGTCTACAGGGAGAACACCTTCGCGATAAAGCTTTTGCGTTTCTCCGAGGAATATCGGGATGTAGTCAGCATATCCTGCTTGTGTCGTCTTACGTACGTTTTTGCCGACAAAGAAAGAATCCAGCTGAAATATACCTTCGTACTCTGGTTCGCTGTAAGGAGCAGGTGGCTCAGTATGCAAATGGTGAATATGCACATCCTTGAGTCCTGCTTGCTTACCATAAGCACAAAGCGCATTTATTAAGATGGTGGGCGTGGTAGCCACACTCCCAAAATGAATATGATCTCCCGATCGAACAACTTGTACAGCCTCCTCGGCTGTCATGAACTTGATTCCTTCCAATAGCATCTTAGTAGCTCTCCTTTACGATTTATGTGATAATTACTGGAGCTTAAAAATCGACTGAAGTTGCAAAAGATTAAAGAGATCTTTTACGGGTTGTTGCGGATTAGTGAGCACTAATGACCACTTGCGCTCTTTGCATAGTCGCAACAAAGACAAAAGTGCGCCGACGCCCGAGGAGTCTATATAATCGAGATTGGCTAAATCTAGTACCAAATTACCATTCTCGCCACGCACGATACGTGCGAATTCATTCTTAGCTTCCCCCGCCTTCGCAATATTTAACTTACTACCAGGCTCAAAACTAACGTGCGTCTCGCCCCCGACCAATGTGACCTGAAACATCTTATTGCTTGTTTTCGATTTCTTTTACGTATTGTTCTAACGTGCTTACACTCGCCTGTACCTCAGCAATCATGGCAGCGCTTCGCGCTTTTAAAGCTTCTACAGACTCTTCTCCGTCACGGAGCGCTTTCTCAAACTCACCCGCTAGGGCAGAGAGTTTTCGCAAACCCAATGAGCCTGCACTCCCCTTCAGCCGATGTGTCTGAGCGCACACCTCTCCTTCTGCTTGTAAGCTAGTACTGTTATTCAGCAATGCGACATACCCCTCCGCTTGCTCTTGAAAAATGCGCTGTAGTTCCTTTAGAAAACTTACGCCGTTGGAGCTCAAGTTGGCTATCCAATTGCGATCGAGCCGCATCAATTCGTTTTCCATCTTCGCAGGATCTCATGAAAATCAATAGTATGGCAAATATAGTACCTTTTTACTTACGTAACTACGTAAGAAAGTCGTCTCTTAGCCATAATTTCTTGGCTATATATCTGCCAATTTACAACGCCTAGCACTAGGTAATCTCAAAAAGAGGATATAAACCTTTGTACACACGCCAGATACCAAAAGCACCGCATAAAGCTGCAATGTTTAAGCGCGGCGTAACGATTCGCTAGGAGAAATGCGCTCGATCAGACGCGTGGTCAGTAATAAGAGGAGAAGGGTTATGAGGAGAGTCCCCAAATTTATGAGTAGAAACGTCCAGAAGTTCATTTCTACGGGGATATAATCTACATAGTACTCAGCAGGCGACAGGCGTATCCACTGCCAGCGATACTGACTATAAGAGAGTCCTAGACCTAAAAAATTGCCTAGCAGAATCCCATAAATGAGAGGACGAAACGTATAGAGCAAGAAAAGAAGCCGCAACTGGCGTCCTGAGGCGCCAAAAGCTTTTAGCAGCCCTATCAGCCGAGTACGTTCGAGTATGAGTATGAGAAGCACGGAGATCATATTTACGCCCGAGACTAATAACATGAGCGTGAATAGTACTGCAACGTTAATATCTTGCAAGCCGAGCCAATCAAACAATGCCGCGTGCGTATCTCTTATATCGACAACGCGCAGCATGGTACCATCCGACTGTATGCGCCCGAGCTCCAATTCCTCCACTTCCTCTTTCGTGGCGTCAAGTGCCTGCAAATCACAGAGCCTAATTTCATATCCGCCTACTTGGTTAGCAGCCCAGCCGTTGAGCAAACGGACACTCGCGAGGTCGGTAAAAATATAGGTCTTGTCAAAACTTTCAAACTTCGTTTCATATACCCCTACAACGTTGTATTGTCGTACACGGGGTGGTTGTTCTACAAAATACACCGTCATGCGTTTTCCTGTATCGAGTCCAAGAGTCCGAGAAAAGAATTCTGAGATCAGAACCTCCTGCTGTCCCGTTAGTGAGTCTAAGTTGGGCAAACGACCACGGAGGAGGTAATGAGAAAAATAGCTCAGATCTTCACGCTTGCCATAACCTTTCAGCACGCAGCCTTGCATATCTGAGGCTGTTTTAATAATCCCAGGTTTTTGCGCAAACATAGAAATGCGCTCAATAGACGGAATGTATGTAAGATCTGCGGCAAGATTTGCAATAGTGTCTACGGGGTGTTGTTCGTAAGAGGCATTGCGATCTAGGCTTACTAACTGTAAGTGCCCTAAGAAACCCACCACGCGATTACTTATTTCTTGCTGAAAGCCACGCGATACATTGAGTGCTATCAGCATGGCTGCCAAACTGATGCCTACTGCGAGAACAGCAATAGGTAGATACGGATGCGAAAAGAATTTTTGTTGTGACGCGGAGTCGTTTGAACGAACGGGTAGTAAAAAGAAGGCAATTCGCCACCAACGTAGTCTACCGTTTTCGGAACTCGCTCTCATTTTTCACTACCATGCTCAGAACGTACGCCTCTCGTCCTACTTTCTACCATAATCGGCAGGGATTTCTCCCCATCGTTGAGTATCCCATTTGAGTAGCGGATTTTGCCACGAGTGGGTCTGTAGCCATACCTCAGCGCGCTGTATAAGCTCGCGTAGTTTCTCATTTTGCGGCGTTGCTACCATTTTGGTGTTAGCCTGCTGTTTGTGCACCCAAGCGAGTGCTGTAGTACTATCAGAGTAAATGGGTAGTACCACGGATTCTGGTGTATTATCGCGTTGCAGTAGCGCTAAAGCGTGTACTATAGCCAAGAATTCGCCCACATTGTTCGTAGTATCTTGAAAAGGACCTTGTGCAAAAATCACGCGCCCCGTACGGGTGTCAACACCACGATATTCCATCACCCCCGTGCGCATATTGCAAGCGGCATCCACAGCCCACGATGGATATATAGGTTTGTTAAGCGAGAGGAGCGAACTTTCTATATCGCCCAATTGTTCGTCTCGGTTAGCATAACCGCGTTGAAAAGCCAATTCGGCTTCTTCGCGAGACGTGTAGCTCTTGTACTGAGCACCAGAGAATCCATCTATTTGGGCTTGGCATTCCTCCCAGCTCTCAAAAACTCCCTCTTGGTTGCCTTTCCACACCACGTAGAATTTTGCTTTTTTCTTTGACATAGGAATTCCCGCGAAATTTGAAACCAAAGATACCTTACTTTGGAATAATAGCGCCTATGTGCAAACAAAGCCTAGCTAATCTCACTGAAAGATACACGGGTAACCCTGACTCTTGCCTCGATGTAGAAGACTAAGCGTTCTGAGTAAGTTTTGGAGTGTTGTTTAATTTTTTATACTCGCTATTTTCACAGGAATAGCGTTAATCTGGAAACGAGTCCAGCCGTCAGGATCTGTGCGGAGAGAAAAAGAAAAATTATGTTGTTGCAAAATTTCCCGGCAAAGCAATAACCCCAATCCTTGCCCACTCGGCTTGCTAGTATAAAAGGGCATAAAAAGTTGTTCTTGCTGATCGGGCGCTATGGCAGCGCCGTTATTGCATACCAGAAAAGTACAATGAGCGCCGTTGCGTAATACTTCAAGGCGAATTTCACCCTCGCGCTCTTGCATGCTCTCTACAGCATTTTTCAGGACATTCTCAAAAACACGCATGAGTAAAAACCGATCGGCAAAGAATAGCACTCCAGGGACTTCTGCTTGATAACTTAGCGCTATGCCGCGTTCGCGATACTGCAAAGTATAACGGGCAAGGAGTTCGTGCATAAAGTCATCAACCCCGTGCCACTGGCATTCTGGAGTAGGTAACTTGGCCACTTCAGCTATGCGTCCGATGAAAGCCACAAGCTCATTGAGACGGTTTGCGCCACTACCCAATGCTTCTGCATATTTGTTGCCTTCTTCTGTTTCGTCTAAAAAGCTCACACAGGTATCTAGGAGCGAGGTGAGGCTTCCCGCAGTATTATTTACCTCATGTGCACACATGCGGATTAGTTTCGTATACGTGGCACGCTCATGTTGAAGCATTGCATCGGTCAAAGTTTCTATCAACCAATATTTTCGTACAAAGCCTCTATCAAAAAAAGATTCACACGTGATGCGATAGACATTAGCGCCCGAATCTCGCACTTCGAGCACCTCACCGAGCTCCAGATCTCGTATGGCGAGGGTAGCAAGTTGTTTGACCTCCTCGGTAGAACAGCCGATAATAGATTCGCGTTTTGCAAAACCGAGTTGTAGACGTGCAGAGGGATTGAGACGCGCAATGCGTCCATTATAATCAAACAATACGACCCCTAGGGGCGACACCTCTATGAGCTCACTAAGCAGCTGCGCCTGCTCGTTGAAACGCAGACGCTCCTCTTTTAAGCGTTGAAAAAGCACATTAAAGAGTTCTACTACTCCATCTA
>CAJPTS010000063.1 GCA_905373625.1 Bacteroidia bacterium | reverse complement strand
AGGCAATAAAGCGGATAAGAAACCAGCTGAAGCCGATGAGGCGCAAGCGCAGAATAAGGAATAAACGTCCTATCTGCATTTAGGGGTCTAAATATTTGCCTTTACAGTAATAAGATTTGACCGTGAGGAGACAGGGAAAGCCTGTCTCCTCATCTTGAGAGGATATGAGAATGAGTTGTTCTGAACAACAATCAGATATACAGGCAACACGCGAGACAAAGTATGTTTTTGTAACGGGGGGCGTAGCCTCGTCGCTTGGCAAAGGGATAATCTCCGCCTCGTTGGGGAAATTACTACAGAGTAGAGGTTATCGGGTCACGATACAGAAGCTAGATCCGTACATCAATATAGATCCCGGTACATTGAATCCGTATGAACACGGCGAGTGTTTCGTGACGGACGACGGGGCAGAAACAGACCTAGACTTGGGTCATTACGAACGTTTCTTGAATTTACCTACCTCTCGTGCCAATAGTGTTACTACGGGGCAGATCTACCAGCATGTAATCAACAAGGAGCGTCGCGGTGATTATTTAGGAAAAACTGTACAGGTAATCCCTCATATCACGGATGAGATCAAGCGGCGTATCCTGTCGTTAGGCACGAAGGGGCTCTACGACGTGATTATCATCGAGATCGGAGGCACGGTAGGAGATATTGAGTCGCTACCCTACATCGAGTCGGTGCGCCAGTTGAAATGGGATTTGGGTGCACACAATACTGTTTTCATCCACCTCACGCTCGTGCCTTATCTGGCAGCCTCGGGCGAATTAAAAACCAAGCCCACGCAGCATTCTGTAAAAGAGCTGCTGGAAAATGGCATTCAGCCCGATATCTTAGTATTGCGTACCGAGTATGACTTGGGAACGGAGCTCCGCTCAAAAGTAGCGCTCTTCTGCAATGTAAAACCCGAGGACGTGATAGAGTCGCGCGACGTGCCCACTATTTACGAGGTGCCGCTGAAGATGAAGGCGGAAGGCTTAGATCGTTCCGTGCTGCGTAAGTTGCAACTCCCCGAAGGAGAAGAACCGCGTCTGGACGCATGGCGCGCATTCATAGAGCGCTTTCATAATCCGAAAGACAAGGTTCGTATAGCACTTGTTGGAAAGTACGTAGCGCTACATGACGCGTACAAATCTATATACGAGTCTCTGACACACGCTGGCGCTGCGAATAGTGTGAAGGTTGACATTTGTGCCGTCGCATCAGATTCTATAACGCGAGAGAATTGTGCAGATCTTCTCGCAGGGCATGACGGTATACTAGTTGCGCCTGGCTTTGGGCACAGAGGCATTTCGGGGAAGATTGAGGCGATTCGTTATGCCCGAGAAAATAATATCCCGTTTTTTGGCATCTGTTTGGGCATGCAATGCGCTGTTGTAGAGTTTGCGCGCGACGTGGCTGGTTTACCCGACGCTACTTCGCGGGAATGGGATCGCGCTACACGTTGCGCGGTAATAGATCTCATGGAGGCGCAAAAAGGCATTACAGAGATGGGCGGCACTATGCGTTTAGGTGGTTATGCGTGTCGTCTTATGCCTGGTAGTCGTGCAGCTGAGGCGTACGAAAAGCTAGAAATTCGCGAACGCCACCGTCATCGTTATGAGTTCAATGATCAGTACCTCGCACAGATGCAAGAAAAAGGTATGATTACCACGGGCCGCAACCCAGAGACAAACCTCGTAGAGATTGTAGAGATCCCCGCTCACCCATGGTTTGTCGGGGTACAATTCCATCCTGAATATCAGAGCTCCGTAGTAGCTCCACACCCGTTGTTTGTTGCCTTTGTTGCAGCAGCGTTGAAAAATAAAAAGGCGCATCCCACGGAAGATTAACATCCCGCTTTTTAGATGTAAAAAGGCATTTCGTGTTAAATGCTTATAAAAGAAAGCTAAGTTTTATGGATAAGAAAACAATTTTGGGTCTGGTACTCATCTTTGCGATAGTGGTAGGCTTTTCCTATTTCAATCGTCCGAGCGAGGAGGAGGTTGCACGTCTAGAGGCGCAACGCGATTCGATAGCTCGCGTGCAAGCACAAGAGGAGGCTCAGCGATTAGCAGAAGAAAAGGCACGTGCAGCACAAGACAGTGCGTTTCGTAATCCGAACAATGGACAAGCCGATACCGTATTCCGAGTAGCGGGCGAAGCTAGGAGTTTGGTGTTGGCAAATGACAAATTACAGGTATCATTCAGTACCTTGGGCGCTTACCCACGCTCTGTGCAGGTGAAGGACTACAAAACGTATTATGGTGATTCGTTGCTCCTGTTTAAGGAGGATACCAAAAACAAACTCTCATTACACTTTCTAACCCCACAAGCGACCAGTCAGACCGCCGAGCAGTTATTTGAATGCTCCGACCCCTCAAACGTCACTGCGACACGGCAAGGAGATACAGCACGCATTATTTTTCGTCTTCCTGCGGCGCAGGGGAACGGATATCTCGAATATTGTTATGCGTTACCCTATGGTTCATATGCCATGCAGTGGCAAGTACGTTTTGTGAACATGGATGTGCAGCTCGCATCCTCCACGCGTTACCTAGATTTACAGTGGACTATGCGCTCCCCACAGCAAGAAAAAGGAGCTAAAAAAGAGCTGGAATACACCACGGCGTCCTATTATACCACCAATGGTGACTACGAGGAGTTGACGCCTTCTGACAAACTGGTTGAAGAGAAGATTAACACCAAGATTTCTTGGCTAGCATACAAAGAACAATTTTTTTCAGCCATTTTACGCAACGAGCAGGCTTTTGAGCAGACCAATGTAGAACTATCATTGGCGGATGAAGAAGGGTATTTACGCGACTACGCAGCCACACTTATGCTACCCTTTACAGGCGGAAAGAATGACAGCTACCACCTAGAATTCTACTATGGACCGAACCTTTACAAGACGTTAGCCTCCTATGAGCATGAGTACGAAAAAGTAATCCCGCTCGGTGGCTGGCTCATTGGCTGGATCAATAAGTACGTGGTCATTAACGTCTTCTATTGGTTAAGCAAGTACATTACCAATTATGGGCTAATCATCTTGATTCTGACCATCCTGATCAAGATTGTAATCTTCCCCCTTACCTTTAAGTCCTATCTAAGTCAGGCCAAGATGCGACTACTAAAGCCTATGGTGGACGAGATCAATGCGAAGTATTCGCGCAAAGAGGACGCCACGAAGCGCGGTCAAGCTACCATGGAGCTCTACAAACGAGCTGGGGCGAACCCCTTGGGTGGCTGTTTACCCATCCTGATCCAGTTCCCGATACTCATTGCTATGTTTCGTTTCTTCCCCGCCTCTTTTGAATTACGCCAAGAGAGCTTCTTATGGGCTGATGATTTGTCTAGTTACGACTCCATTGTGCACCTCCCTTTCTCCATCCCCTTCTATGGCGATCATATTAGTTTGTTTACCTTACTCATGGCAGCTACGCTCTTTATCTCTTCGCAGATGAACTATAAGCTGACGGGGAGCTCTAATGCTCAGATGCCTGGGATGAAGTTTATGATGCTCTACATGATGCCCATCATGATGTTATTCTGGTTCAATGACTATTCGGCGGGCTTGAGTTACTATTATTTCCTGGCAACGCTTATAACCATAGCGCAGACTTATTTTATCCGCTATGCCGTAGACGAGAAAAAGATGCTGGCACGTTTACAACAAAATGCCAACAGACCGCAAAAGAAATCGGGCTTTATGCAGCGTCTACAAGAAATGCAACGCGAACAAGCTAAGCGGGCAAAAAAGTAAGACCGACTTCGTAAATCGTAGAAATTATAGCTGCGGAGGAGAAAATCTAGAGACGCGACAGATTAAAAACACATTTATCGCTTTGCGTGTATGAACGAGCGTTACATGGGTGAGTCAAAATAAATATTTGGCTCACCCTTTTTTCTTTGTGCAAGATTATACTACCCCTTCAGGACAAAAAACGCAATGCGTGTTGTAAAATCCGCACCGCGCATCTTATAGACAAAACCAGAGAAAGGTGTGCTGCTCTACAAAGCCCCAAAAACGCTCAATTTTCAGTAACCATTTCCTTCTTAATGTAGCGGGCAAGGGTATTACGATTACACTTACAAATCGCCGCAATTTTACGCTGCGAGACCTTGGCATTCAATAGCTCCTTTATCATATTACGCTTGCCGTACAGTAAGCGCTTATCTTGCGCCGTTTTTGCCCCTTTCGGGCGTCCCAACTGCACCCCCTCCGTCTTTTTTCGTGCCAAAGCCTCCTTTGTGCGCTGACTGATTAGATTGCGCTCTATCTCGGCTGACAAGCCAAAGGCAAAAGCCAAGACCTTCGACTGGATGTCATCGCCCAGACGGTAGTTGTCTTTTATCGTCCAAACGCGACACTCTTTGGTCATACAGATGTTCAGTATCTCCATGATCATGAAAAGGTTACGCCCGAGGCGCGATAGCTCGCTACAGATTATGATATCATCCTTACCCACTTTTTTCAACAACAACCCTAGTTGACGCTTGGAGTAATTTTTTGTTCCACTAATAGTCTCCTCAATCCAGTCATCAATACGAAAATTCTGCTGCTTGCAGAAATTGGTGATCTCAAAACGTTGGTTCTCTACAGTCTGCTTGTCGCTGCTCACTCTGATGTATCCGTAAATCATGCTTATTATATTTTTAGTCGGCAAATTAAAACACAAAAAGCGCTCAGACACGTGGCTGGACATACGTATTCGTAGGATTGTGTATAATTATAGCAGATTATCATACGTTATTATAAGCGTTCTAACAGACAGAAGATGTGTAGCTCAGTGACAAAGTGGCTCGGCAAGCGATGGCTTCTAGCACTGCTCGGCGGTGTTTTAATGTGTTTGGCTTGGGAATTTAACCTCTGGCCGTTTCTCTTTGTGGCGTGGTTACCATGGTTGCATCTTTTGCACAAGCTTGTAGATACTCGCACTGGTTTTTGGAAGACGTACGGCTATACCTATCTGGCAGTCTTTGCTTGGAATACGCTTACGGTTTGGTGGATACAAGGGGCTACCGTTGGAGGTATGATTGGTGCCGTAGTGGCCATGGCAGCTTGCATGGCTCTGGTACTAACCTTTGTTGTGTATGGTTGGCAGCGTTTAGGCGCTTCGTGGGGAACAGCAGCTCTCCTCGTCGGATGGGTGGGCTTTGAATATTTTTTTCACAACTCCGAGATTGCTTGGCCGTGGCTAACCTTAGGCAATGGGATGGCTAGTGCTCCTTGGGCTGTGCAGTGGTACGAGTATACAGGCGTGCTGGGCGGCTCACTCTGGATTCTCTTATTCAATGTTTTACTTTACCACCTCTTAGTACATTGGCAGACGCTTCGCAGCAAAGCGCGTGTCATCTTGGTGTCCTTTACGGCAATTGTTCTCCTTCTACCTCTATTTTTGTCGTGGCTTCTCATGCCCTCTGTAGTCTCTGATGGCGATGGCATTGAGGTGGTGATCATACAACCAAATGTTGACCCATGGAATGAAAAATTTAGTACTCTCTCGGACGAGGAGCAGGTGGCGCGTATGCTCGTGCTGGCCAAAGAGAAGATGACCGCAGCGACACGCCTTCTGGTGATGCCCGAGACGTCTATTCCGAGCAGTATATGGTTGCAACATGTAAATGATTCGCCTGCTGTAACCATGATTCAAAGCTTCATGGAAGCGTATCCGCAGTGTCGAGTCATTGTAGGAACTACGTTGTTAAAATTGTACGAGTCAGAAAAACAACCCACGAAAACGGCACACTGTATGGCTGATAAAAAAACGTGGTACGATGCCTACAACGCTGCCCTACTACTAGGCGACAAGCCCGAATATACTGACCATTACTTCAAGTCTAAACTCGTGGTGGGCGTAGAAATGCTTCCTTACCCACAATTCTTTCGTTTTCTAGATAAACTGAGTATAAACCTTGGTGGAATGGTGGGCAATTTAGGAACACAAGAGCACCGTACCGTATTTCATACGCCCGACCACATCGGCGTAGCCCCCATAATATGTTACGAATCCGTCTTTGGCGAGTTCTGCACCGAATACGTACGTAAGGACGCCAATCTTCTAGCCATTATTACCAACGACGGTTGGTGGGGCGATACGCCTGGTTACCGAAACCATTTTAACTACGCACGCCTCCGCGCCATAGAGACTCGCCGTTGGTTAGTACGCTCCGCGAATACAGGCATCTCAGGCATAATAGATCCTGCGGGGCACGTCGTCCAACGCTTGGGATGGTGGCAGCAGGGAGCGCTAAAAGGCATAGTATATCCCAAATCAGAACAGACATTCTATGTGCGGTGGGGCGATTTCTTGGGACGCGCTGCGTATTTCTGCATCGTAGGACTCATTGTTGGCGGCATGGTAATGCGCTTCCGCGCTAAACACTAATACGTAGTGCTCTCCTCTTGTCATTTTACACAGCTTTACAATGCAAATGGTTGATCTCGTCTCGCAGACGAAGAAGATTTATCTGGAGATTCTGACGGCACTGGAACGAGTAATCTTACAAGGTGATTTTATCAACGGCAAGGAGGTTCGTCTCTTTGCCGAAGAGCTCGGACAGTACATGGAGGGGATGCACGTAGTACCGTGTGGTAATGGTACAGATGCTCTTCAGATCTCGCTCATGGCACTCGGATTACAACCTGGCGATGAGGTGGTTGTACCAGCTTTCACCTACGTGGCCAGTGCCGAGGTCATCGCATTGCTGGGCTTACACCCTGTTCTGGTGGACGTAGATGAAAATACGTTCAATATAGATCCGAACCAACTAGAAGCGGCATGGAGTCCGCGTGTAAAAGCCGTTATCCCCGTTCATTTATACGGGCGGAGTGCCGACATGCACAGCATATTATACTGGGCAAAACAGCACGAGGTAAAGGTGGTAGAAGATAATGCACAGTCCCTTGGGGCACAGTATGAAATAGGAGGTAATACGGTTAAAGTAGGTACGCTCGGCAATGTGAGTTGTACATCTTTTTTCCCCACCAAAAATTTGGGCTGTTTTGGCGACGGCGGCGCTATGATGACACGCGATTTGGAATTGGCAGAACGTCTGCGCATGATAGCCAATCACGGACAACGCGAGAAGTATCATCACGAGATAATTGGCTGTAATTCGCGTTTAGACACCCTTCAGGCTGCTATCTTACGCATAAAGCTCCGACACCTAGACGAATATTTGCAGGCGCGTATTACAGCGGCTAAATACTACACAGAGCATCTGTCTGACTTAGAAGAGATTATTACTCCCGAGACGAGGGGCTGCACCTTCCATCAGTACACACTCCGTATACATCATGGGCAGCGCGATGCATTACGAGCACATTTGCAGGCGCTGGGCATCCCGTCTATGATATATTATCCGCTAGCATTGTGCGACCAAGTGGCTTTTTGCCATACAGGACGTACCGTAGGTGCACTCGCAGTCTCGCGTCGTTTAGCAAACGAAGTACTCTCACTCCCAATGCACACTGAGCTCACGCTAGCGCAACAAGATCAGGTAATTGCGGGCGTACGTTCCTTTTTCCAAACACATTAGCTACGCACAGAAGAGCTTAAGCGGTCGGTCTTTTTCTTTTCCAGCGCTTATGTGACCAGAGCCACGCTTCGGGGTTACGACGGATCGCCTCCTCCAACAGCCGCATGTATGTGGCAGTGATAAAGTTCTCGGGCTCTTCTTTAGGTTTGGCGGTGATGGGGCGCAAGGTTACCGAATAATAGCCACGCCGCACACGCGTCATGTCGCAAAAGAATACAGGCGCATCGAACTGTTTTGCAATCTTCTCTACGCCTGTAAATACCATCGTGTCCTGATTAAGAAATTGCAGCCACGGATAATTACCAGGGGGCGGCGTCTGGTCAGAGATTAAACCAATAAGTGTGGGAATATGCTGCTGCTCGTAGCGGACTATGGCGCGCAGTATGCCATTCATAGGTACAGCCGTTCCACCCAGCCGTTCGCGCGACTTGGTAAGAAAACGCCCTATCCTCCTATTGTGCACGGGCTTAAAAACATTAAGCATGTGATGTTTTATTTGCGGCGCAGCCGTAGTAAGAAACTCCCAGTTGGCGGTGTGTGCAGCCGCAATCACCACATTACGTCCTTGCTCAAAATAAGGTTCTAAAAGTTCATTGTTAGTATAGGTACAGCGCCTCAACATTCGCTTCGGCGAAGCGTGAAGTAAAAAGAAGGACTCTAGAATAAGATCGGATAGATGCAGGTAGAAGCGTCGTGCAATACGTCGGCGTTCTCTCTCTGAAAGCTCGGGAAAAGAGTTGGCAAGGTTAGCATGTACAACCTTCCGACGATAGCGAAGTACACAAGCCAACAAAAAGGCAAGTACATCACTTTGAAAGTAAAAGAGAGGACGTGGCAGAATGGCGATACTCCACGTGACTGCATAGAAAAGCCAATAGAGCAGGGCATCAGTAATCTTCTTCATACTATCGGCGCATCAGACGCGTGATGACTTCTTGGAATTCGGGGAATAGAGACGGCGCTGCACAGAGTAACTCTCCACCATACAAATAGTTGTTTCCGCCTTCGTAATCGGAAAAGCGTGCTCCAGCCTCTATAGCTATGATGATGCCCGCAGCCACGTCCCACGGTTTCAAACCATATTCGTAGAAGGCATCTACGCGCCCACAGGCCACGTATACCAAGTCTGTGGCTGCTGAGCCGAGACGACGCATACCGTGCGAATTCCGCATGAAGTATTCCAACGTGTCCATGAATTGCGGCAGGCGGTCATAGTCGTAGTAAGGAAACCCAGTGGCTATTAGCGCGTCATCTACACTAGCGCATGGGG
>CAJPTS010000062.1 GCA_905373625.1 Bacteroidia bacterium | reverse complement strand
ACCTAGTACTTGTTTCGCCTCTCTGCGGCTTAATTACCGCAAAATTCCCGTATTTTGCATATCGTTTACTAATCAACAAAAGGAAAATAGATGAGACGAATATTGTTCTTGTTACTCTTCTTGAGCGTGGCTTTTTTACTCCATGCGCAAGAGCCCATTTGCTTTGGCGAGCGAGAAATTTATTTGGAGGCAAACGTTAGTCCGACTCTGCGCGGAAAGAAAACCTCTAGTTTAGAATTGGGACTCCCTACAGGCGACCACCTCAATGTCCTAGTACAATTTGAGTCTCAAAAACGCGACTATGAGGCTCTACGTCGTAAAGGCGTTGTACTGGCTGATTACTTAGGTGCAAATGCCTACTACGCAAGCGTTGCTCCAGGTAGCCGACCTAGCGATTTCGTAGGAACGGGCTTACGTACTGTAGTTCCCATTCGTGGCGAGTGGAAAGTTGTCTCGGGGATTATACAAGGTACTGCCCCCGATTGGGCTATTGAAGGCAAGAATCTAAAGGTTAATCTTTCGTGGTTTAAGGGTGTTACTGCCGAACAAGTAAAAGCCGATCTCCAAAAGCGTGGGATAGCTCTCGTCTCGTGTTCCGACCATTTATCTAATGCTGAGATTACTGCCACGCGTGAACAAATTTTGGCTTTAACTGAGGCTAATTATGTGGCATTTGTGCGTTGGACAGAGCCTCCGCAGGAGCTCACGAATTATTACGGCGCACGTCTGAGTGGTGCGTCGGTGTTGCGTATTCTCCCCCGAGAAGGCGGACGAGGACTTACGGGGTATGGAGTACGTATAGGCATTTGGGATGGTAATGTGGGCGATCATGTTGATTATGGAAACCGAGTACACCGTTGCGAATTTGAACAATCTGTAAGTACTACAGGAGCGCACGGTATGCATACAACGGGGACTATCGTCGGGAGTGGTTTACTAGATCCCAAAGCACGAGGAATAGCGCCCGAGGCTGAAATTTGGACGTACAACTACGGCATCTCGTCTAATGGGAAACCCGTTGCACAAGAGATGTTTGAAACGTACCAAGCCGAGAATATTTCACTCACTTCCAACTCTTACGGTCTGAAAATTAGTAAACTCTGTGCATACGACGAATTTTTCAACTATACGATGATGGGGAATCAGAATGTAGACTACCTCTCGTATAACATCCCTACGCTGACGCACGTTTACGCGGCGGGAAATGATCAAACGACTTGCAAACGTCCGTTCTCGCATTCAGGCAATTACTCAAAGAATATCATCTCCGTCGGGGCATTAGATGCTTTTGGTACGATAACGCATTTTTCTAGCTTCGGACCGCTACTTGACGGGCGTATTTATCCCATCGTAAGCGCTTACGGTTATGCAGTTTCTTCCACGGTAGCGGAGCAGAAATATGCCCCCATGAATGGTACTTCGATGGCTTGTCCCAATGTTACGGGGCATCTCGCATTGCTTACACAACGTTGGAAACAATTGCACGGTGGCGCATTGCCTGTAAACTATTTTTTGAAAGCGCTTATTGCTAACACGGCGGACGACGCGGGGAATCGCGGTCCTGATTATAAATATGGCTTTGGTATCCTCAATGCCGAAGCGGCTGTCTCGGTCATAGAATCGGAAAGTTACGAACTCGCACAACTTACAACGGACAAGCTACAAAACGATCTTACGGTTCAAGTGCCCGCAGGTGTTAAAGAGCTCCGCGTAATGCTGTGCTGGAACGACCCCGTAGTACGGAAGGAGTATGTAACGGGTGAGTCGCCCCTTGTAAATGATCTAGATCTCTCGGTTGCGCTCGGCAGCACAACACATCTTCCACTTACATTAGATCACAAAAGTCCTGATACTGAGGCTGTAGAAGCTGTAAATAAGGTAGATAACATTGAGCAGGTCGTGATACGTACGCCAACCGCTGGAGCTTGCACAATAAAGGTAAATGGTGTGTTAAAACAGGGCGATGTGCAACCCTATGCCATAGTTTGGTATTTTGACCATCAGCGCCCCGCCATAGTTTCTCCCGCTGCGAACGATGTCTATGAGGCTGGCGAGGCGGTTTATCTCCGTACCCGTAACATGCCGCAACCACTCACAGTGGCTCTTTCTACTGACAATGGTGCAACCTATTCTATATTGGGGCGTTACGATGCCAATGCGGCTATAATGCTACCCAAGACGCTTTCGCCTTCGCGTGAAGTGAAATTCCGTTTGACGGATGCTGAAGGGAGCATCTCTGAAACTGAGACCTTCACTGTCATGGAGCGGGTTAAAGACTTAAAGCTTGAAGCCTCGGCATGTACTACAGAGGGATGGAAACTGACTTGGACGGCGGTAAAAGACGCTGCACGTTATGAGATACTTAAAGGCGATATTGTGGGCGGACAGTATGTCAAGATTGCTGACGTAGCTGCATCCTCTACAGAGTACATTGTACCTAATACAGCGATAGATCTAGGGCGAAATGTTTATGCTGTACGTGCCTTAAGTAATGATGGGGTAGTAGGTATGCGTAGTGTAGGCGTATTGTCGCATGCGGCTATGCCTTTGAAACTAAGTGCGGAGAAGCTCCCCCTCTTCGAATCGTTTGTTGGTTCGCCTTTCCAACATGCCACAATAGAATCGGGCAAGAATTTGAAATTTACTGTACAGGAGGCGCTTGCATGGTATGCACTCCCATTTGATTCGCACATGCTGGTTTGGCAACCCAATAAAAAAGCGACCAGTTGGGATGAACCGTTTACAAACCACCGTGAAAATGTAGGCGCAGTAAGTACTTGCGAAATAGACTTGACCGCCATAGCTGCAAACACGCCATTGCACTTCGTAGTAAATTACTACATGGCAAAAAATGACAACCCCGAGGGTTCGCTCCTGCGCTTGCTTGTGAATGGAGAAGAGGTTGCTGATGTATTAGGACGTGCGCATATTACTGGCGATTCTGATGAACATTTTGTTACATGGGATTTCACGCCTTATGCAGGTCAGAAGATAAGCATCAAGTTAGAATTTGCATTCGAGACGCCGAAGGACGGTATTGTTCTGATCTCCTACAAACTCATGACGCAAACCGAGAAGCCCGACGTCGGGATTGTTTGGGCAAATACGCCAGAGATTAAGGCAAAAGCCAAAATGACGAGCGAAGATATTCGTTTCAAGGTGCAGAATTTTGCTTCCTCTGACGCGCGGAACGTTCCTGTTTCGGTACAGGTGGACGGAAAGGTGGTATACTCCTACTTAATAGAGACTCTGAAGCCTTTTGAGGACAGAATATTTACTTATAAGCATAATTTTGAAAGCTCCGAGGCGCATAAGTACACAGTAGACATCTGTACTAGTCTTGACGGCGATACGCGTAAGCAGAATGACGCAGCCTCCTTTGAGGTTTATAATATGGGCGACGTTCTTACGATGCCTGAAATTACCTATGAGGAGTTTATGGGATCGCTTTTCCCGCAAATACCGTATGATATGGGCAAGGTAAACGGACGTACAAAGTTCGTGGACGGGCGTGGCGAATTAGAACCTTACAATGCGGGCGAATTTGCCGTATTCAAACTCCTACCCACATTGCCTGACAGAGTGCTACAGGCCACTTTCTCGCAGCATGCATTTGCGCCGACAGATACGCTGTACGTATACACTAACACCGTACCAGCCAACTTACAGGAAATTAGTACAAAACAAGCCTCATACGTGCTTACGGGACGTGCTACTGAACCACGAACGTTCATTTCCGAAGCAAAAGATGGGGCAATAACCTTTGTATTCATCGGTAATAATAAGCAAGCAAGCGAGGGATGGGTTGCCGAGCTTAGCGAATTACCCATGCCAAATCAGTGGCAGTTACTCGACGTTAAAGAGGTTGAAGGGGCTGATGCACAGCATAGCAAGTTGGCGCTCTCGGTTAAAAATCTGTTGCCAGTATCGTGCTACAACGTGGGGGTTTATCTCTCGGTAAACGGGGTAACAAAACGAATGGAAATAACTGAACTACCAACGGGTACGTCTACGGTTGCGCTAGAAGAGCAACTAGAGGTCGCGCCGCCTATGTGTGCTGAAGTACTGGTTACACTGGCTAAGGACGGAGACGTTTCAGACAACAGCAAGGAGATTGTTATACAGCACGACCCCATAGGGGGAACTGCGGGAATTATTGCAGCACCAGCGGAATTGTATGTAAGCAAAGTGACCCCTCTCGGTGAGCGCGATACGGTGAACATTGAGCCTTCTAAGCGAATTCTCTATAAAACAGAGCGTGAGATCCCATTGTACTCCAAGAGTTTGAATGCGCTTACTCTCGTACTCTCAGCCAAGCCTACGCAAGAGCAAAGCACTGCCAAAATCCGCATTTGGACAAACATTGATGGTGATAATGAGCTCAGAGATACGCCTCCTGAATTAGTTGTGCTCCCCGTGGAAAGAGATAAAAGGACGTACGAGGCTTTGATAGATTTGTCAACCGTTTCTTCTGTTGTAATGGGTAAACAGCGCCTGAGAATTATGCTGGCTACAGACGATGGCTATGCACAATTCAAGGAAGGAAAGGAAATGCCTTGGGGGAGTGTAGTAGATTTGACCGCTTCCATTCGTGACGGAGTCAGTCCCAACGATTATGAATTAGCACTATTACAGATAGAATCGCCCAAAACGGTGCATGAATTGAGTGCTACTGAGTCCGTGTCGCTAAAAGTACGCAACAATGGTCTGGCACGGCAAACAAGCGTTATGCTGACTTGTACCATTGATAACACTACCTTCGATGAAACGGTGAGCTGCGACATTGCTCCGCGGGGTGGAGAGGCTACACTTACATTGCAACGAACGGCAGATTTAAGTCTTGAAGGGAAGCATAGCATCAGCATTGCGCTCAAAAATAAGGACGGATACGAAGCCGATAATGAATTGAAACTCACGCTGTTTAATATTGCAAAGCGAACGGACGACCTCTATGCTCTTTCCTTTGTGGGCGATAAAGACGAATATGTGATATACCCGCGCATAGGTCAAAATGTAACCGATAAGGCTACGCTGGAGGGATGGTGGTATCTCAATAAGCCGCAGTTTAGTGGACTCATTTACGGAGGGGAGCAAGGTATACAACTGCTCTCAATGGCAGACAATGACGTATATGCGGATAATACCTTGGCATTGTTAATTGGTCCTGTGGGTGGCTATGTCAGCACACAGCCTGTCATAAAGCCAGGACAGTGGCAACACATTGCCATAACCCTACAGCAAGACGAAGATATGTTCACTGGTAAGATGTTAACCACGGCGGAGGCGTTTGTTGACGGACAGAAGATAAAGCTAAAGCGTGTCAGATATGACGGATTCCAGTTTTCTCATTTGTGGGCAAATGTGAGGATGCAGGGGAGAAATGCTATGTTCCGCCTGTGGAATTCCATACGTACGCCTGCCCAAATAAAAGATGACATGTACAGCAGTGTTCGTACCACAGAAGGACGTCTGCCCGAAGGTTGCGAAGCAGAGTTCCTGTATACAGAAGGACGTGGAATTGCTTCGGCGTCGGGCGATGAGCATTTTGCCACCTTCCACAGTACACGTACTGATGACATTTGGAAGAAATTGGATGGCGTGGTTAGAAGTGTACAAGTAGCAAAACAGGTACGAGAGACGCAATTGACCGATAATGAAATGACCGTTACCATGCCACAAGATTTTGTAGGCTTTGACAAAGTCAAGTTACAATTCTTGTTAGAATGGTCAGATGCTGTTGTTACGCACAATGGAGCGACGGTTACGCAAGAAACCGAGATCGATTTCACACAAAATACTGAACATAAACTTGCCTTCAAAGCAGAAAAAAGCAATCTGTTTGGCAAAACTTTAACACAGGAGTTTACGGTTCGTTTGGTGAATGATTTGTCTAATGCTTGCAGCATAGAAGAGATAGCTCTCCTCAAAGAAAAGAATGCAGGGTTGAAAAACGATATCTCTGTTAACAATCCCAACGAAATGGTAGTATTTGAAGCGGAAGATGAGTCGCCCAGCGACAAGTTTGATGCAAAGAAGGCGAACCTATCCGTGTTACGTCTAACGGCGGGAGCGAAATTGTATTACGGCACAGAAGAAGTGACTGTCGGAGCAGCAGGCGCTATTGTGCAACTCGATTTATCATCGCCGCAAGTACTTCGGGTCGTTGCGCAAAACGGTTACGATACAAAAAATTACATGGTACGCTTGGCTATGCCGCAAGAAATATCTTGGCAAGAGGAAGAGATTGAGCGCACCTTTGGCAAAGAAGTACTAATGTTAGATGCCACGGCGTCTTCTGGTTTAGGGGTGAGTTATGTAAGTTTGGATCCGTCAATAGTCACGGTAGATGCAAAAGGTCAGCTCATCACGGCGGGAATCGGTTCTACCGCGCTGGTAGCTTATCAGGACGGGAATGGACAGTATAAACCTGCACCTAAGAAAATACGAGAGGTTTCTGTAACGCGCTCCAACTTGACCATTAAAGTGAAAGATATTGCAATAGGGCAGGGGGAACAGTTACCACCTCTTGATTTTGAATATGCGGGGTTACAATTTGAAGGAACTGAACGCGACTTTGCTTGGCCTTATGAAATTCAGAAGACTGACGGAAGCGTTTATGATGCAGCACAGCAACTTACGCCAGGAGTTTACCGCATTGTGCCACAAAAATATTCGGGCACATATGAATTCGGGAATTATAATGTGACCCGCGAGACGGGGACGTTAACCATTCTTGATCCTCAGCGTGCGAAAGCCATCACATTTATTGCGAAAGATCAGGGAGGCGCGCCCCTTGCTGACGTGGCATTGCAGTGCAATGGCTACTCCTATATGACGCAGGCGGATGGTAAATGCGTACTTTATCTCTTGCCACGAAAGAAAGAGTATACCGTGGAAGCTACGAAACAAGGGTATCAGACGGCTGAAAAAGCATTTGTTGTTACCGAGGCTACAGAGATCCCGTTACAGTTGTCAAAGCTTGTTTATAACATCTCCTACACAGCAGATGCAAATGGAATTATTTCTGGGAATTCGCAACAAATGGTTGCTGCACAGCAAGATGGAGAGCAAGTGATTGCCGTATCGCGTAATTTACAACACCGCTTCAAAAGATGGTCTGACGGTGTGGAAACTGCGGCGAGAACTGATCGTGGTGTTATGCAGAATATCTCAGTAACTGCCGAATTTGAACCCTATTTCTACACATTGCGCTACACGGTGACGGAGGGGGGTGAATTCGTGTCGTCCGAAGCTACACAAGTGCAAGAAGTTGCTCCTGGTGCTGACGGCGAAACCGTGACGGTTAAAGAAAAAGCAGGATATATATTCCTCGGTTGGGAGGACGGCGATAAGAATCTGACACGCACCGATCGAAATATCTGGGGAGATAAAACGCTAAATGCGGTATTCTTCAAACCCTATTTGCTCGCTTGGACGGAGAATTTTGATAACGAAGCTACTACACTTCAAGGTTGGGAGTACGGAGCATCTAAGTACGGACGGGGATGGAAGCTTTACGCAGAGAAAACTATCTCGGCTACCCCAGATGCAAAGGGCTACGCACTTGCCATAGCGCCTTTATTTGAGCCCGCGCCTAAGCCAATTTATAACGATTGTTGGGTAGCTACCCCGTGGTTAGATCTGCAAGGCGGCGATGCTACGTCGCGTATTGTACTGACCTACAAAAGTCGGATGAAAGTGATTGGAGCTACGAAAGCGAGAGTAGAGTATTGTTTTGAAGACGGTGTTTGGATACAGGCGCATAACGTAGCTGCGGCTATACAGCCCACGGAGGCTAGTTTTGAGTGGCAAGCATCAGATTTCCTCACGCACAAATATCTCCGTATCAGGTGGGTATTTACGACGCCGAGTTCATCTACTTACCTTGCGATAGATGACATAAAGGTAGCTTTTGCCGCCTCCGATAGGCAGGTTTTGCGTTATTATGCTGCTGAGAACGGTATGTTGCAAAAAGAGGGAGATGATAACAAAGTCGCGTATATAGAACTTCAGACTCCGAAAAATACCTTTGCACAGGAGGTACGCGCTATACCGAATACTGGTTATGTTTTTGAGCGTTGGTCTGACGGAATCGAGACGCCTGAAAGAAAAGATGCGCTAGATGTAACGGTCGTTGCTATCTTCCAACCTAAAGTTAGGCCCACGTTTACGACCATTTATAAGGTGAGCGAGCATGGAGAGGCATTGATTGGAAGTACCTATCAGGTGCGTACGGAAGGTGAATTTACCTCGCCAGTCACAGCCATTGCTAAAACGGGCTATCATTTCTCGCAGTGGAGCGACGGACGCAAAGAGAACCCGCGTGTAGATGAAGTAACCAGCGATGCCACTTACACTGCCGAATTTGAATCTGATTCGCCGACAACTTACGCTGTTACACTTACAAAGGAGGGCGAAGGTTCGTTAAGCATTACAGGAATCGAAGCAGATAAATTGGGTGCAGTGCCCGAAGGTACTGAACTTGTAGCTGTGGCAACGCCTAAGACGGGGTGGAAGCTAAAGAGCTTAATGGCAGGAGATAAGGATATAAAGACAGACGGGAAGTTTACCGTTGCTGCAGATGTTGATGTAAAGGCAATCTTTGAAAAAGAAACGCCTGTAACTGACGCCCAATTTGCAAAAGTGCAGGTAGTTCCTAACCCCTTCGCTTTGCAGCTAAAAATTAAGAACGAAGAGGCGGTAAATGCGCGTTACGAACTAATAAATACGAATGGTGTAGTAGTTCGCTCTGGTGCTTTGCAAGACGTTGAAACTGTTCTTAATACAGAAGATCTCGCTGCGGGCGTTTATTTGCTCCGCATTCTAGCGGGTAGTGAAACTAAGACGCTGCGGGTGGTGAAAGAATAGCATTACGGAAAGTGTAAAAGATGAAAAAGGATC
>CAJPTS010000061.1 GCA_905373625.1 Bacteroidia bacterium | reverse complement strand
CCCTAGCAGAGGGAAGTACGCAAAGCAATTATTTCGTTTCTCGTCTTTCGTTCTGCACGCATAACCAAGAAAAGAGTTTTACGAAAATTCTTAAACTTGACGGGCAAAGAGGCAATAATATAACAGCAAATCAAGATGAGACAAGGATTACTGTTCTTATTGTTCTTGTGCACCAGCACATGGCTCTTTGCGCAAGAACCGATTCGCTTCGGCGACCGTGAGGTCTACCTCGAGGCGAATGTACGCCCCCAGAAGCGTGGGCAAAAAACGTCTAGCTTGGCGCTGGGAATACCCACAGGCGAGAAGCTCAACGTGCTCGTTCAGTTTGAACGGGGGGCTATTCCCTATTCGAAAATCAAGCAGAAGGGTATTGAACTGGGCGACTATCTCGGCAGTAATGCCTATTATGCCCAAGTAGCGCCAGGAAGCCGTCCGAGCGATTTTGTGGGCACGGGGCTTCGTGCTGTAGTACCTATCCGTGGGGAATGGAAGGTCGTAAGTAGCCTTTTGCGAGGAGCAACGCCAGAATGGGCAGTAGAAGGCGACAATTTAAGAGTCTCATTAGCATGGTTTAAAGGCGTAACTGCTGACCAAGTAAAAGCCGATCTGCGTAAGCGCGCAGTGACGTTTAATGCTTGTTCCGAACTTCTTCGCAATGTGGAAATAACCGCAACGCGCGAGCAGCTACTTGCTCTGGCAGAAGCCGAATATGTAACATTTATCCGTTGGACAGAACCGCCGCAGGAGTTTACAAATCGGGAAGGGGCAAAACAGGCAGGTGCTACCGTCTTGCGCATACCTCTTGAGCTTGGAGGACGCGGTTTAACAGGCAAAGGTGTCCGTATCGGTATTTGGGATGCGAATGTAGGCGATCACGTCGATTATGGAAACCGAGTACATCGCCAAGAATTTGAGCTTGGCGGCACTACGCACGGCATGCATACCACGGGGTCAATTGTAGGAAGTGGTCTGCTAAATGAACACGGCAGAGGGATGGCGCCCGATGCGGAGATCTGGACGTGGAATTTCAACGAGCAATCTAATAAAATGTCCACGGCAGAAGAGATGTTTGAAACCTATGAGCGGCAACACATCTCGCTAACTTCAAATTCTTATGGGATACGGATGCTGGGGCTTTGTGGTCTCGATAAGTATCTCAACTACACATATTTGGGGAACGCAACTACAGATCTCCTTGCATACTATCTTCCAGATTTGACGCATGTTTTTTCTGCGGGCAATTCGCAAGGGGAGTGTGATAAGAAATTCAGTCACTGTACGAACTATGCCAAGAATATTATTACCGTAGCCGCGGTGAATGAATTGGACTCGATGACCGGTTTCTCCAGCTTCGGTCCACTTCTCGACGGACGTATGTTTCCTATCATTAGCGCTCGTGGCGAAAGAGTATATTCCACAGTAGCCCAACAACGCTACGCCCTCAATAGTGGCACGTCTATGTCTTGTCCGATCGTGACGGGGCACCTAGCCCTGTTAACCCAGCGCTGGATGCAACTACATGGTGGCGCATTGCCTTACAACTACTATCTGAAGGCACTCATTGCCAATACTGCGCGCGATGCAGGGAACGTCGGACCCGATTATAAATACGGCTTTGGTATTCTCGATGCCGTTGCTTCTGTGACGGCCATGGAGAGCGATTGGCATCATTTCGCGGCTCTTGCAAAAGGTGGCGCAGCTCAAACACGAACAATTACAGTTCCCGCAGGAGTAAAGGAACTCCGTGTGACGCTTTGTTGGAATGATCCTGTAGTAAACAAGGAGTATGCTACGGGCGAATGTCCGATGATAAATGATCTTGACCTTACTGTAGTGTCTGGGACTACAACGTATTATCCCTATACACTTGATGCTGAAACACCAAATGCGCCTGCTGTAACAACCAAGAAAAATGCAGTAGATAACATCGAACAAGTGGTAGTTAAAAATCCTTCTGCAGGAACTTATACACTCAATGTGGCTGGCGATGTAAAACAAGGCGAAGAACAGAATTACGTTGTAGTATGGTACTTCGACTATCAGAAGCCTGAACTCTTCTCGCCGCTTGCAGGAGATGTTTATTCGCCCGAAGAAGATATTTATCTGCGGGTTGAAAATGTTACAGATAAGGTTTACGTAGAATTGTCAGAAAACGGAGGTAACTCCTTCAAGCGCTTAGGGCTCTTCGATAAATGCTCGTTTGTAAAACTTCCTAAAGAGATAGCTCCTACAACGGACGCATTGCTACGAGTAGTAGATCAGAATGGCGTAGTTGTGGCAATGCACGGGAGTTTTACCATCATGTCACAGACACATGGGCTAAAGTTAGAGGCCACTAATTGTAGTACCTCGGGGTGGAAACTTACGTGGCGCAAAGCAGCGGATGCGGCAAAGTACGAAGTGTTGCGTGCCGATATCAATACCGCCACCTACCATAAGATAGGCGAGGTGAATGCGCCTGCCACGGAATTCGTTATACCTACAGAACACGTGAAGTCTGAGCGTAATATTTACTCGGTACAGACCGTGGGAGCAAACGGGATAAAAGCGCGTCGGAGTGTAGCGGTGATTGCAGATCGGACTCGACCAGCCGTACTCACTGCTGCCGACCTCCCATTTACTGAGACCTTTGCAGGTTACCCATTAGATAAAACAGATATTGTAACGGGCGAGAACATCTCGCTCACGATGAGCGAAGCCCTTGTAGGCTTCAAATTCCCCTTCATGTCGCAGCACATAATCTGGAACGCGAAGGTAGAAGCCGAAAACTGGTTGCAACCTTTCCAACAACGCAGCAATGTGGCAGCTCTCGAAGTTTGTACACTCGATCTCACGGGGATAGAAAAAGGGACGGAGCTCCAATTTACCACCTACATGCTCATGCAGCATGCTGAAAAGAAACCCAATGGTGCATTACTGCGCTTGGTGGTGAATGGCAACGAAGTGAAAGACGTCCTGGGACGTACGCACATTACTGCAGATGCTGATGAGCACATCTTATGCTGGGATCTTAGCCCCTATGCTGGCGAAAAAGTAACACTTGCACTAGAAGCAGCCCTAGATGGAGATGGTAATTCCCTCATAATCGCCTACTACCAAATACGGAAAAAGACGCCGTTTGCTGATGTTGCAATTGCAAGCGTAAACACTCCGCGCATCGCAGCAAAGGCTCAAATGAAGGAAGAAAAGATCTCATTCAGGCTTGTCAACAACTCGTCAGTAGAATTGAGACAAGTCCCTGTCTCAGTACAGGTGGATGGGCGAGTCGCCTTCTCACAAACAGTAGATCTCCTAAAACCTTTTGAAGATCAGAGATTCTCGATACCCTTTGACTTTAGTAGTGTTGAAGCGCACAAATTCAACGTAATGGTGCGTACTAGCGTAGCTAATGACGCTAAGGCGGAAAATAATACGGCAAGCTTTGAGGTCTATAATATGGGGGAAACACTGACAATGCCTGAGGTCTCCTACATGGAACTCATGGGCATGCTTTTCCCGATTGTTCCTAAGATAAGCAGCACCCTGACCACTCCGAGCATTGCCTTTACAGATGGGCGTGGAGCGCTTGCTCCTTATCATGAAGACGAACGAGCAATTCTCAAGGTTCTGCCTACAGACCCGAATCACACGCTACAGGTTACATTCGACGAGATTGCTCTCGCGCCACACGATACTCTTTATGTACTCACGGGCAATGTCTCTTCGGAGTTGGCAGTAAATAGAAATATGGCAACGGGCTATATCACG
This sequence comes from Bacteroidia bacterium, assembly GCA_905373625.1. Lineage (GTDB taxonomy): Bacteria > Bacteroidota > Bacteroidia > Bacteroidales > CAJPTX01 > Bacteroides_D. The sequence goes on along the minus strand of CAJPTS010000061.1, from coordinate 5,228 downwards.
GGCAAGATGCCAGCTTGTTCATTCGTGTCGGAGGCTACAGATGGCGGTCTTACATTCATGATGTTTGGGCACAATGAGGTGCCAGGCGATGGTTGGAAAGGCCAATTCAATGAGATTGAAATGCCTGATTTGTGGAAGTTGAAAGCGATGACTCAGACCGCTGGTTCAGATACTAACCATGCGAAGATACAGCTGACCGTTGAAAATTTGGTGGAGGCACCACTCTACAATGTCGGGCTTTGGGTAACCACCAATGGAATGGTACGCAGGTATGAGATCCCCGAGCTAAAAGCAAAAACTGAAACTATCTATACACTACCTGAAGAAATAGATAAAACCGCCCCGACACGTAAGCAAATACAGGCACAGTTGGCAAAGGATGGCGAGGTAGCTAACAATACGAATAGCATTGAGATCTTGAATGACCCTATCTGGGACGGAGGCGGTTCTATAGGCAATCCCAAGCAGTTGTATATTGCAAAGGTGCGCCTTGCGAGCGAAAGCGATACAATCCGCTTTAAACCATCTGAACAAGTACTCTATATGCCCGAGAAAAAGATCCCGCTCTACAAAAGTCAAAATGCACTCCAAGTTTGGTTATCTTCTAAACCCAATGCGGTGCAGGCGGCAGCAAAAATTCGGGTGTGGGTGGATCTCAATAACGATAATACACTCGAAGACAATGACCCCGAATTGGTAATGATCCCGTTAGTGCAGGACGTACAAGAGTACTGGATCTCCTTAGACTATTCGCTTCTCGCAACACTTGAAACAGGAGAACGACGCATGCGTTTCATGTTGGCTACAGACGCTAATTATCAGGAATTTAGTAGCGTCGATGCTATTGAGTGGGGAAGCGTGGCAGACGTTACTGCCAATGTGAAGGCTGAGGCAAGTCCACACGATTATGAAGTAGGATTACTTTCCATTGAAAATCTAAAAACGGGGCGAGCACTCACAAATGAAACGCCGATCACCGTGAAACTCCGCAACACGGGGCTTGCACTGCTGAAAACGGTCTCATTATCCTACAAAGTAGACGAGGGAACGACAGTCACGGAAACATTGAATTGCGATTTAGCTCCTCGCACTGAAGGAATGGTAACATTCCAGCAAAAAGCCGATCTAGATGCCGTAGGCAGCCATAAAATCACAGTCTCGCTGAGCAAAGCAGATTCTACCCCAGATGATAATGAGGTCTCACTTTCTGTGTATAAGATATCACCGCAGAATAATGACAAACTGTTTGGGCTGAAGTTCGAAGGTTCTATGAAAGAAGGGGTTATATTGCCCTCAGTTGCCAAGCAAATTAAAGATGAAGCCACTATAGAAGGCTGGTGGAAGCTAGACGAGACACAGTTCGGACAATACATCAACGGCGATGGCGTATTCCTAGCCTCCGTAGCTGGTTACACCGATTTTGCAGACAACACATTGGCGTTCATCGCTGGGCGTAATGGTCAGTTTACCAGCAAGCTGCCTGTAGTAAAGCCTGGGCAGTGGCAGCACATTGCCGTGAGTATGAAGCAGGAGAAGGAGAATCCGATCGAATGGGGTAAAACCACCAAGATAGAGGTCTATGTTGACGGTCAGAAAGTAGAAATGGAACGACGCGACAGAGCTGGGTTCTACTTTAACGGTTTTGCACTTAACAGAGCTATTCGAGGACAAAATGCCATGTTCCGAATCTGGAAGACCACGCGTACCGAGCAAGAGATAAAGCAGAACATGGCGCGCAGTGTACGAACGGCTATGGTCTTGCCTCCTGAATGTGTAGGAGAATATATCTACACGGAGGGCGAAGGAAAGGCGTCTATGTATGGCAATGATCTCTATGCTAGTATCGTCTCCGAGCGCGATAATGTGTGGACGCCTATTAAGAACGTGATCGCAAAGATTGAAGTAGAAGGTCAACTAATCCCCGTTACTTATGCCACTAGCGGAGAGGCAATCGCTACTATGCCCTCCGACTTTGCAAACTTCAATAACGTGAAGATTAAATTCACGCCAGATTGGGCAGGGAGTAAAATCATGTTCAAGGGTACGGAAATCACAGAAGGACAGGTTTACGATTTCTCCAACGCTGACCATAAGTTGCATTTTACCGCGACCAAGACCGATCTTTTCGGCGTAACTCTTACACAAGAGCTAGATCTCAAGCTTATGAACGACCTGTCGAATAGATGTGAGCTCACAAAACTCACTTTACCCAAGGCAAAGAATCAGGGTTTGAAGCAAGACATCGTGGTAGAGAATCCAGAAGAAATGATCTTGCTTGCAGCGGAAAATGAATCTGCTACAAATCAGATCAATATCAAGAACGTAAAGGTTGTAGTAAATGCCATCTCCGAGAATGCGAAACTTTACAAAGGCGAGGACGAAATTGTAGTAGGGAGCGATCTGGAGCTCGATTTGAGCACGCCGCAAACGCTACGTGTAGTTGCCGCAAATAAGCGCGATGTGAAATTCTACACCGTGCAGCTCTCTATGAAACAAGAGATTACGTGGGATACGGAGAAAATAGTTCGAGACTTTACAAATGAAAAACTCCCACTCGATGCCAAATCTTCTTCGGGGTTGGCAGTAAAGTACCAGAGCAAGAATCCCGCTGTTGCCACAGTAGATGCCTACGGCAACCTGATAACGACAGCAGTGGGCACAACAACCATTGTAGCTACGCAAGAAGGTAATGTGCAGTATAAGGCTGCGCAGCCCAAGGAACGCGAAATCGAAGTAAAACGCATCCCAATCACCATTCGCATCCAAGATGCCACAATGGAACAAGGGGCAGAATTGCCAGAGTTCTTTTTTGAGTACGACGGCTTACAGTTTGAAGGATCAGAGTATCTACTTAATTGGCAATACGACGTAAAACTAGCTGATGGTAGCGTTTGGAACGCTACAATGTTACCGCTCGAACCTGGCGAATATACTGTTGTACCTCACGGATATACTGCTCCTTATGAATCGGGGAATTACACGGTAACACGCACAGAAGGCAAGCTACACGTTGTAGCGGCGACAAACATGCGCCGCGTTACATTTACTGTCAAAGACGAAACCAATGAGCCGCTTGCAGGAGCTACGCTACAATGCGGCATATATACTCTCACAACGGATGCTGAGGGAAAGGCTATTTTCAACCTTTTGCCAGGCGACTATGAGGTGCTACTTACGAAAGATGGGTACACTTCGGCGAGTCAGGCGTTTAAGGTGAAAGGTCGTTCGCTGGAATTTGAATTGCAACTCCTGAAGCTGGTACACACGCTTACGTACCAAGTTGACGAACACGGGATTCTACAAGGAGTCGCAATACAAAAGGTCGCTAATGGTCAGAATGGCGAACAGGTAGTGGCTGTGCCCAACAATATAGCCTACCGTTTCAAACAGTGGTCTGACGGTCAACGGGAAGCTGCACGCACAGACAAAGGGGTTACGAGCGATAAAACGGTTACAGCGACCTTTGAACCCATTGGTTATAAGTTAACTTACGTGATAGGAAAGGGAGGAACGTTAGTCTCGGGCGACCTCGAGCAGTCGGTTATCCCTGGCGGAAATGGTACTCCTGTTGAAATAAAAGCAGAGCCAGGTTACGTCTTTATGGGGTGGTCTGATGGAGTAACCACTCTTACGCGCACTGATACTAATGTAAAGAGTGACCTGAAAGTGGAAGCCAAATTCTTCAAGGCACATCTGATTACCTGGGCAGAAGACTTTGAAAGTGGGAACTCCTGTATTGAAAATTGGCTTTTCCCCGAACCCAATGAAGGTTTTGGTTGGAGTTATTCCGAGCGTGCCGAGATACGTGGCAATACGGGATCGAAAGACGGTCATGCACTCCTTGTTGATTCTTATCGAGATTGGGCTTACAATGAGCAAACATCTGCCATTTCGCCGTGGCTATCGCTCGCGGGGCGGGATGCTGGATCGAAGGTTGTTGTCTCCTTCTCGCGCAATTTCTTCCAGGATGATCCTACAACCGATGTAGCTAAAGCGCAGTATAGTTTCGAGGACAATGTGTGGCAGGATGGGATAGATATTACGCCTTTCAACGACGGAGCGATAATGAGCTTTGAGATTCCTGACGCCACTCTAGGCACACATAGCTTTTTGCGCCTACGTTGGTATCTTTCCAACCAGTCATTGGACGCATTCTTGGCAATAGACGACATCTCTGTAAAGTATTCGCCCGATCCTTCCAACGTGGTATTACGCTACATGGCTGCCGAGAACGGGAAGTTGCAAAAAGATGGGACTACTGAACTGGAAACAGTCCTAGAATTTACCACAAGTGCAGGAACACCTGGGGCAAAAGTAAAGGCTGTGCCAGATGACGGATATGTCTTTGATAAATGGTCTGACGCCAATCCGAATGATGAAAGACAAGACGCTGCACATGTGTCTGTAAAGGCGTTCTTTAAGCCTAAGGTCAAGGATATGTATAGTGTAACGTATTCTGCTAAAGCCAATGGTCGTATTACGGGTATTGCTTATCAGCGCGTAGCGGTAGGAGAAATGAGTACGCCAGTAGTAGCAGTTGCTGCCGCAGGCTACGAATTCTTGCAGTGGTCTGATGGTTCTACGATGAATCCGCGCACCGACAAGGTTACTGAGGATGGGAAAATGTATCAGGCAGAGTTCACACAGGAAGTCCCTGTATACACGCTGACTTACATTGCAGGAAAACACGGCGATTTGCGCGGCGAATTGGTTCAAAATGTAAAACAAGGCGCGAGTGGAACTGCGGTAGAGGCTTTGCCAGACGACGGTTATCATTTTATGAGATGGGATGACGGTAATACAGACAACCCTCGTACAGATGCGAATGTACAGGCGACTAAAACCTATAAGGCACTCTTTGAAGAGAATACGCCACAGACATTCGTAGTCACTACTACTAAAGTCGGCGAAGGCACGCTGACCATCACTGGCATTGAAGAAAATAAATTGAATGCCGTTCCTGAGGGTACAGAACTTACCGCAATGGCAAAGCCTACAACAGGTTGGAAGCTGAAGAGCTTAATGGCAGGCAAGAAAGACATTAAGGCGGACGGTAAGTTTACAGTAACAGCAGATGTAGAAGTGAAAGCCGTGTTTGAAAAGGAAACTGCTGTTGACGATGCTGTATTTGCGAACGTACAGGTAGCGCCCAATCCGTTTAATACTCAATTACGCATTTTAAGCGGTGATTTGCGCGGGAAATACTCGTTGATCAACACGCAGGGCGT
>CAJPTS010000060.1 GCA_905373625.1 Bacteroidia bacterium | reverse complement strand
AGAGTGGCAACCGCGTTATTGTTGGACATGCCGCTGGTATACCAAACCTTGTACTCGAGGCTCTGGCTGACCACTGCCAAGATTACGAGAACGTCGAGATGGTGCATATGTTCACGTTGGGGGCTATGCGCTATATGAATCCTGGGATGGAAAAACATTTCCGTCATAATGCGCTTTTTGTCGGCGGTAATGCGAGAAAGGCTGTAGAAGAAAAAAGAGCAGATTTTTCACCTGTCTTTTTTCATGAAGTTCCCCGCCTTTTCCGCGAGGGTGTCTTGCCTGTAGACGTGGCGCTAGTGCAGGTCTCGCGCCCCAATGCTGAGGGCTATTGCTCGTTCGGTGTCTCGTGCGATTATTCGAAACCTGCCGTAGAGTGCGCGAAGGTGGTTATTGCTGAGGCGAACGATAAGATGCCGTTCATCGGTGGCGATAACTTAGTGCATGTTAGTAAACTAACAAAAATTGTCGAGGTCTCCTATCCATTGTTTGAGTTGCCAAAGGGGCAGATAGGCGATATTGAAAAGGCTATCGGAGCAAATTGTGCTTCGTTAATCCCCGACGGAGCTACATTGCAGTTGGGAATTGGCTCTATCCCTGACGCTGTTTTGTTATCTTTGAAGCACAAAAAAGATTTGGGTATCCACACCGAGATGTTTTCCGACGGAATTGTGGAATTGGTGGAAGCAGGTGTTATAACAGGCGCTAAGAAGGCGCTACACAAGGGAAAGATGATTGCCACTTTCCTAATGGGTACGCAGCGTCTCTACGACTTTGCAAACAATAACCCTAACGTGGAACTTTATCCTTGCGATTATGTCAATGATCCCACGGTCATTGCAAAGAACTCCGAAATGATATCTATCAACTCCTGTCTCGAAGTCGATCTCATGGGACAAGTTGTTTCCGAGTCTATCGGTCTGCGTCAATATAGTGGTGTAGGTGGTCAGGTGGATTATGTGCGTGGTGCACGAATGGGGCACGGGAAGTCTGTAATGGCTATGCCTGCAACGGCTGCAAAGGGAACGGTCTCGCGCATAGTACCTTTCTTGGCGCAAGGGGCGGCTGTGACCACGTCGCGTAACGATGTAGATTATGTTGTTACAGAATTTGGAGTAGCAGCGCTCTGGGGAAAAAGTCTTCGTGAGCGAGCGAAGGCCTTGATCGCTATTGCTCACCCCGATTTCCGCCCAATGTTAGAGGAAGAATTTGCTAAACGCTTCTAGCGTTTCTCTGGTGTTTAATAAAAAGGTTTAGTCATGCAGTTATTTAAGTTGCGTCCGACTATCAGTCGTTTCTATTCCTTTGGCGATTTTGCCAAGGAATATGGTTTAGGTGAACGTGATTTGGTGATCACGAACGAGTTTATTTGGGCTCCTTATATGAAGGATTTGAACCTCAAGTGCCACTTCTTGTTCCAAGAAAAATATGGCGCAGGCGAACCTTCAGATAAGATGATGAACGCGATGCTGGATGAAGTAAAGAAAATCCAATACGATCGCGTGATTGCTGTAGGCGGTGGTACCGTAATAGATTGCTCAAAGGTGTTTGCTTTGGCAGGGGTAGATGACGTCGTAAAAGCTTTTGAACGTTCCATCCCTATAAAAAAGGACAAAGGGCTTGTAATTGTGCCCACTACTTGTGGAACTGGGAGTGAGGTTACTAATATCTCCATAGCAGAGATCATTAGTAAGAACACTAAAATGGGGTTGGTAGACGACGAAATCTTGGCAGACTCTGCTGTTATCATCCCTGAGTTGCTTACGGGGCTGCCGTTTAAGTTCTACGTGTATAGCTCTATCGATGCATTGATTCATGCTACAGAATCTTTCGTATCGCCCAAGGCAAATGTATATACGCAGATCTTTAGCCGTTCGGCCATGTCTACGATTATTGACGTCTTCAAGGGCATTGCACGCGAAGGCGAAGATTACCGTAAAAAGCGTTTCGAGGATATGCTGATTGCTAGTAACATTGCGGGTATCGCTTTTGGCAACGCAGGCGTAGGTGCTGTACATGCATTGTCATATCCGTTGGGGGGTACGTATCATGTTCCTCATGGCGAATCGAATTACCAATTCTTTACCACGGTATTTGAAAAATATAAGTCGAAGAAGCCGAAGGGTAGTATCGAAGAGGCTGAAGCGCTCCTTGCTAAAGATCTAGGATGCGATGTCAAGAACGTTTACGTTGAGCTAGACAATCTGCTCGGCAAGCTCTGCAAGAAAAATCAGCTACATACTTACGGGATGAAGGAAGCTGATATCGACGGCTTTACCGATACCGTAATTCGTACACAACAGCGCTTATTAGCGAACAACTATGTTGAGTTAACACGTGAAGAAATTCGTGAGATTTATCAGAAACTATTTTAAACAGTAGAGAAGTGAGTACTATAGCAGAAATGATTGCCAAGGCTCGGGAGGCTCAGGCAATATTTGAACGCGACTTCGATCAGAAGCGTACAGACCAAGTGGTTCGTGCCATCGGTAAAGTGGTGTTTGACAACGCTGAAATGTTGGCAAAAGAAGCCGTTGAAGAAACACGCATGGGCGTGTACGAAGACAAGGTTGCAAAGAACAAGGGGAAGTCTAAAGGTGTTTGGTACGACCTCAAGGGCAAGCAATCTATGGGGATTCTAAGTGTAGATCCTGTTACAGATCTGATCACTATCCTGAAACCCGTAGGTGTAGTGGCTGCCATTACTCCCACGACGAACCCAATTGTTACCCCAATGTCTAAAACAATGTTCGCGCTGAAGGGGAAGAATGCGATCATTGTAGCACCACATCCACGTTCTAAGAAGTGCTCGTCGCACACTGTAGCGTTGATAAACGAGGCGATTGCTAAGTTTGGCGTACCGCAGAACTTGGTACAGTGCATTGAAGAACCCTCTATTGAGCTGACCCAAGAGCTGATGAAGGCTGTTGACGTTGTGCTTGCTACTGGGGGGATGCCCATGGTTAAGTCGGCATACTCATCTGGGAAACCTTCCTATGGTGTAGGTGCGGGTAACGTACAGGTTATTATTGATCGCGGAGTTGATTACAATAAGGCTGCTGCTACCATTATCCAAGGTCGTATCTTTGATAACGGGATCATCTGCTCGGGCGAACAGAGTTTCATCTACCCGAAAGAAGACCGTGAAAAGATTCTTGATGCCTTCAAGAGCAACGGTGCGTATATCGTACCAGATGCTGACCATGACAAGATGGTGAATGCCCTCTTTGTAGATGGAAAGATCGCAGGCGATGTCGTTGGGCAAAGTGTTAAGTTTATTGCGGATAAGGCGGGTATTACCGTTCCTGACGGAACACGTGTGCTTGTTGTAGAAGCGCATGGTGTGGCACAAGCTGACCTTATTAGCAAGGAAAAAATGTGCCCAGTATTGGCAGCTTTCCCTTACGATAAGTTTGAAGAGGCTATCGATATTGCACGCACCAATCTTCACTTCGAAGGTAACGGGCACTCAGCTGGTGTACACTCTAACAATGAGGAACACATCCGCATGGTCGGCATGGGGCTAACCGTATCTCGTGTCGTAGTAAATGCGCCTGTATCAACAACGGCGGGTGGAGCTATGGCTAGCGGTTTGGCTTGTACCAACACTTTGGGTTGCGGTACGTGGGGCAATAATACTCTTTCTGAGAATTTGACCTACAAACACCTGTTGAATACAACCCGTGTTGCACGTCTCTCGCCGAAGGTACACATCCCGACCGACGAAGAGTTGTGGGCTGAATAAACGAATTAGTCCCTAATATTTTGTAGGAGTCAGAGCATTAGCTCTGGCTCTTTTTTTTGTCCGAGTCAAAAAACAGTTCGTTTTCTCAATGTTTTTCTTTATTTTCGTTATAACTTACAAAGCTCTACTTTGTGCGTAGTAGGATCTAAAAGGCTAGTAATGTTTTATTTATCGGTTAAAGTAACTTTTACTAGTTATAAACTGTAAGTTAGAGGAAGAAATGACGTCCTTAAAGAGGAAATGTTGCTTAATATTGTAGTGTGAGAATGGATAGAAAGGTAAGCGAACTTTGGAGTATGAGTGCTGAAAACACGGTTCTGATCAGCGAGAGTGTGATTGCTGAGGAAAAGGAAAAGCTTGGTGTGACTGACTTAACGAAAGCTACTATCCGAGAGTTGCTAATAACCTTGAAAAGCGGACTGGCGTTGAGTTCATACATATGGAGATGGGAGTGCCTGGTCTTGAGCCGTCTCGTATTGGTGCAGAAGCTGAAATAAAGGCACTAAACGAAGGCGTGGCAAGGAAGTATCCTCCTGTGGAAGGTATTCCTGAGCTGAAAGAGGAGATGGCGCATTTTGTTAAAAATTTCGTCGGAATAGACGTTGCGCCAGAGTGTTGCTTACCTTGCGTGGGATCTATGCAAGGCGGGATGGCGGCTTTTCTCCTAGTTAATCGTCTGAAGAAGGGACGTGATCGTATTTTGTTTATTGATCCGGGGTTTCCTGTACAAAAATCGCAGCTTAAACTTCTCGGGATGGAGTACGATACCTTTGATGCGTATGGTTTTCGAGGGAAAAAACTGGCAGAAAAGATAGAGAGCTACTTAAAAAAAGGGCGTACGAGTGCCATTCTTTATTCGAATCCCAATAACCCCTCTTGGATTTGTCTTACTGAGGACGAGCTCAAAGATTTGGCACGTCTTTCAGACCAGTATGATGTGCCTTTAATTGAAGATTTAGCCTACTTTGCGATGGATTTCAGAAAGGATCTTTCGCACCCAGGTGTCCCCCCCTACCAAGCAAGCGTAGCGCAGTATACAAATAATTGGATTATGCTGATCTCTAGCTCAAAAGCATTTAGTTATGCAGGTCAGCGTATCGGTTGTATTGTTGTCAACAACGAGCTTTTTGTGAAAGAGTATCCAGATCTTACAAGTTGTTTCCCTAGTAGCAAGGTCGGACGAGCGTTGGTTTATGGGGCGTTGTATGGTTTGTCTTCTGGCGTGGCTGCAAGTGTGCAGTACGGCTTTGCTGCACTCCTAAAAGCGGCTAATGAGGGACGTTACAATTTTGTGGCTGATGTGCGCGAGTATGGGCGTAGGGCTAAAATAATGAAAGCGGAGTTCCAAGCGCACGGCTTTCAATTAGTCTATGACGCTGATGGTGATTTGCCCCTTGCTGACGGCTTTTATTTTACGGTGAGTTACCCAGGGCTAGATGGCAACGGCTTGTTGCACCATTTGTTATGTTTTGGTATAAGTGCCATTTCGCTCGGTAGTACAGGGAGTGAGCACTCCGAGGGATTGCGGGCTTGTGTATCGCAGATTACTGACAAACAGTTAGCCGAACTCGGCGGACGATTGGCACAGTTCGATAAGACGGTTAGTACGATTTTGAATGCAAAATAAGTAACTGAGTTTATCAATAGTGAAAACACAGTTGTTTAAGATAAGATAAGGAGGTAGAGTAATGGCAAAAATGGTAGGTACGATAGAGGTCGATACCGAGCACTGCAAAGGCTGTGTACTTTGCGTTGTGGCGTGTCCCACGAAGGTACTGGAAATGGCACATGAAGTGAATTCAAAAGGGTATCATTTCAGTTACATGGCTCGCCCAGACGATTGCATCGGTTGTGAGAGTTGTGCTCAAGTATGCCCAGATAGTGTGATCGAGGTATGGCGCGCAAAAGTGTCGTAGCCGAAATGTATAATTAGGTAGGAAAGGAGTTGTGACAATGTCAGAATATACGCTCATGAAAGGAAACGAAGTAATTGCTGAAGCTGCCATCCGGTGTGGTTGCGACGGTTACTTCGGGTATCCTATTACGCCCCAGTCGGAAGTCCTAGAGACGTTGGAATTGCGTCAGCCATGGAAAGAGACGGGAATGGTTGTCCTACAGGCTGAAAGCGAGGTCGCTGCCATCAATATGGTATACGGCGGTGCGGCTTGCGGAAAAAAGGTTATGACCTCTTCTTCTAGCCCAGGTATAAGTCTGAAGCAGGAAGGGATCACATATATAGCAGGGGCGGAATTACCTTGTCTCATTGTTAATGTCATGCGTGGCGGTCCAGGTTTGGGAACTATCCAACCATCGCAGAGTGACTATTTCCAAGCAGTTAAAGGGGGAGGGCACGGCGACTATCACATGATTGTATTAGCACCTGCCTCCGTACAAGATATGCACGATTTCGTATTCCTGAGCTTCGAACTCGCATTTAAGTATCGTACGCCTGTCATGATGCTCTGCGATGGCGTTATCGGGCAGATGATGGAAAAGGTTAAACTCGCCGACTATCAGCCACGACTTACCGACGAAGAGATCGCGCAAAAATACGGTGACTGGGCTACTACGGGTAAACCGAAAACGCGTGGTCGCAATGTTATTACTTCGTTGGAGTTAGACTCGGGACGTCAGGAAAAGTTCAATCATAAATTGCAAGCTAAGTACCGTACCATCGAGGAAAACGAAGTTCGTTACGAAGAGTTCCAGACGGACGATGCCGATTATATCCTTGTAGCTTATGGATCGTCCAGCCGTATATGTCAGAAAACGGTTGACTTAGCACGTGAAGCGGGTCTTAAAGTGGGACTTATTCGCCCGATAACACTCTTCCCCTTCCCCGTCAAAGTCATCCAAAAGCATCTGACGCATGTTAAGGGCTTTATGTCTGTAGAGATGAGCGCTGGTCAGATGGTAGAAGATGTTAAGCTCGCAGTAAACGGTAAAGTCCCCGTAGTACACTTCGGACGTTTTGGTGGGATGATCCCGAGCCCGAATGAAGTACTCGAGGCATTGAAAAATTTTATGAAGCAATAGTAGGAGATAGCTAAACAATGAATGCAGCAGAGATAAAACAACTCGGACAGAAGGTCTACTCGCGCTCGAAGCTACTCACAGACAATGTCATGCACTATTGCCCTGGCTGTACGCACGGCGTAGTACATAAATTGATCGCCGAGGAGATTGAAGCGACGGGTATTCAGGAAGATGTGATAGGTGTGAGCCCTGTAGGGTGTGCCGTATTAGCCTATAATTATATTGATATTGACTGGCAAGAGGCTGCACACGGGCGTGCACCAGCACTTGCCACCGCTATCTCGCGTCTTAGACCCGACAAGATAGTTTTTGCTTACCAAGGTGACGGAGACTTAGCATCTATTGGTACGGCGGAAATTATTCATGCATGTAATCGTGGCGAGAATATGTTGGTGATTTTCATTAACAACGCCATTTATGGTATGACGGGGGGACAGATGGCGCCCACGACACTACCAGACATGAAGACCGCGACTAGTCCTTTTGGACGCGATGTTAAGATGGTCGGTGCACCTCTTATCATTACAGAGTTAATTGCACAGTTGCCTGGTACTTGTTTTGTAGCGCGTCATTCTGCGCACACGCCTGCCGCAATAGCGAAATTACGTAAGGCTATTCATAAAGGGTTTGAAAATACCAAGGCAAAGAAGGGGACTTCATTTATCGAAGTTGTCTCCACGTGTAATTCGGGCTGGAAAATGACCCCAGTACAGGCAAATGAGTGGATGGTTCAGAACCTCTTCCCCATTTACAAACCTGGCACATTGAAGGATAATTAAACCCTTAGGAGGTGATATAAAGATGACAGAAGAGATTATTATAGCAGGTTTCGGAGGTCAAGGGGTACTCTCCATGGGTAAGATTTTGGCCTACTCAGGGATTATGCAGGGACAAGAGGTGGCTTGGATGCCTAGTTATGGTCCAGAAATGCGTGGTGGTACGGCTAACGTGACGGTAATTTTGAGTGACTCGCGTATCAGTTCGCCTGTGATCCAGGAATTTGACACGGTGATAGTACTCAATCAGCAGTCTTTAGATAAGTTTGAATCACGCGTAAAGCCAGGTGGTACACTGATTTTTGACCCCAATGGGATCTCGAATCCTCCAACGCGTAAGGATATAGCTATTTACTCCGTAAAAGCTACTGACGAAGCTACGGCTATGAACAATTCTAAGACTTTCAATATGATTGTCCTCGGCGCGTTCTTGAAGGTGAAGCCGATTGTTGAAATGGAAAATGTTGTAAAGGGTTTGCAAAAGTCTTTGCCAGAGCGCCATCACAATTTAATCCCCATGAACGAACAAGCGATTCGTCGTGGTATGGAGATTTTGGAGAAGATAAGCTAAAAGTTGCTTTTTAGTTTGCAAAGAGCGCCCGCAAGGGCGCTTTTTTTATGCCCAAGAAAGCACAGATTATAATTGACCATGTTCATATTGGATAATGAGCTCGTTGATGATTTTGTTCTCCTCGCTCTCATTATCAAATTTACTCTTAAGGTCTGAGCTGAAAAGGGTGGCAACGCCTTGCCAAAACATTGCGGTAAGCGTGCCTCGGAATTCTCGGATTATTTCGTACGTTGTGCGCCCCGTTTCTCGGTCTATTAGCTTGAATAAAAGTCTGCCCTGTGAGAAGGTTAGTTCCTTGAGTTGCTCTTCGAACTCTTTACTCAATTCGCGCTGCACCTTTGCAATGTAGCGGCGACGGGAAAAGTCTGAATTCATTGTTGCACAAACGGAGTCTATTTCTTTAAACTTCTTTCGTGCGACGAGGGCATAGGGGTATACTTTCTTAAAATTGCGAACCAGTTTCCAGTAGGCCTCGTAATCGCGCTTGTTTTTGAATATCCGTTGACGGAAGATTACCACCTCACGAATAGGTGTGTAGGGGATTGTATCGCCAGGTATCTGATAGCCTTTTACAAGATAACCGCCCTCTGTCAGTGGTATTGTTTGTGCTTGTGCAACACGCGCAGTAGTCACGTGCAACAAGGAGATGAGCAGAAGTGGCAAAAATTTATAGAAGCGCTTCATCACACTCTGCCTTTTATTACAAGATTTAGGCTATCGTAAGTAATTAGAATTAGGCGATTAGGTTAAATAGATTATTATTTAAGTGATCCAGGCGGGATTCGAACCCACGACCCACAGCTTAGAAGGCTGTTGCTCTATCCAACTGAGCTACTGGACCTCGCTCACCTTAGTCAAGAAGACTCTTGAACTGAGTGCAAAGATAGGCAATATCAACAAACTGAGTATGCTATGTTCTCGGGGCGGGCGAAGCTTGTATC